>LJTR01000027.1 GCA_001303465.1 Phycisphaerae bacterium SG8_4 | reverse complement strand
ACAGCTTTATCAGCAAGGCGGCCTGGTTCGTCGAATCGTTGAGCCCCTTTATCATCACGTACTCGAATGTCACCCGCTGACGGGTCTTGGCCTGGTAGAAACGCACGGCCTTTAGCAGGTCGTTTACAGGGTATTTCGCGTTGATCGGCATTAACCTTGTCCTGAGGTCGTCGGTCGGGGCGTTCAGTGACACCGCCAGCCGCGGGTGCACCTTTTCTTCGGCCAGCTTTCGAATCGCCGGCACGATGCCGCAGGTACTGACAGTCATGTGGCGCAAGCCGATGTTCTTTCCCTTGGGATGGTTCAAGATTTCGAGCGATCTGACGACGGCATCGTAGTTGACCAGCGGCTCGCCCATCCCCATATACACGACGTTGCTGATTCTGCCGGCATCCTTCTGCGCGACGTTGACCTGATCGACGATTTCGCCCGCGGTCAGGTTTCGCTCGAACGGGATCTTGGCCGTGGCGCAAAACCGACAATCCATAGTGCAGCCGACCTGCGTGGAGACGCACAGAGTCCGGCGCTTGCCGTCGAGCAACAGGACAGTCTCAATCCGGTTGCCATCGCCCAGCTCGAAAAGGTACTTCGCGGTTCCGTCCTTGTCGGTCAGCTTCTCGGCAACGTTGAGACCCAAGATGTTATATCCCCGTTCCACCAACTGCTGGCGAAAGGCCTTGCTCAGGGGAGTGATCCGGGAAATCTCGGCGGCGCTCTCGACGTGGATGAATTGAAAAATGTATGCGGCCAGGTATTTTTTGCCGCCCATATCCGCAACGATGCTCTCAAGCTCGCCGAGGGTCTTATCCTTCAGATCCACGCTCATGATGGAAATAGATCAAAAACCAAACATCAAAATAGCCCAGTTGCCGCTTCGCGGCTCGCGGCAACGACTTAGTCAATTTTGCATTCTACATTTTGATTTTTGATTTTCCATCTCATTCTTCGTCGCTGTCGATGGCGATGTACTCGCGCTGGCCCTCGCTGACATAGGCCGGCTCCGAAGGGTCATCTTCCTCGGCCATGTCCTCATATCCGGCCTCGGCGTCTTCCTCCATTTGCTGACGGATGTTTTCGTATTCCTCCAGGGTAATAACAACTTCCCTCGCCTGGGAGCCTTTGTACTCACCGAGTATTCCGGAAGCCGCCATCATTTCGATTATCCTCGAGGCGCGGGCGTAGCCGATGCTTAGTCTGCGCTGCAGGAGCGAGACGCTGCCCCGCTTGGTCTCAAGGACCACGCGGACCGCGTCGTCGAACAATTCGTCCCGAGTCATCTCCGAGGTGTCCACGCTCTTTAGCTTGGTCAACTCGGGATGGAATTGCGGCTCGGCGACACCCTTGAGATGCTTGACGATTCGTCTGATCTCGGCGTCGTCCATGAAGGTGCCCTGAGCGCGAATCAGATCGCTCGTGCCGGGCTTGAGGAAGAGCATGTCACCTTCACCGAGCAGAGTTTCGGCGCCGTTCTGGTCCAGAATAATTCGGCTGTCCATCCTCGCAGCCACGCGGAAGCCCACCCTGCAGGGCATGTTTGATTTTATCAACCCGGTAACAACCGTTGCCTGAGGCCGCTGGGTTGCAAGGACTATATGGATGCCGACGGCCCGGCTCTTTTGAGCGAGGCGGACGATGTAGCCTTCGATCTCCTTGGCCGCGGTCATCATCAAGTCGGCAAGCTCGTCTATGATTATCACGATGTACGGCAGCTTCTTCGGAATTTGTGCCTCCTCTTGCTCAGTGGCGGCGTCGAACCGTTTGGAAATCTCCTCGGCGCCGAGCTTGTTGAAGTCGGCGATATTCTTGACCCTGGCCTCGGCCAGCAGGGCATAACGCTCGTCCATCTTCACCGTGGCCCACTCGAGTATCTGGACCGCCATTTTGGTCTCGGTGACAATCGGGCACATCAGGTGCGGTATGGTGTTGAACGCCGTCATCTCAACCATCTTGGGATCGATGAGAATCATCTTCACTTCGTCGGGGCGCTTCGTAAGCAGGACACCGGCGATGACCGAGTTTATGCAGACGCTCTTGCCCGAGCCGGTCGTGCCGGCAATCAGAAGATGGGGCATCTTGGTGAGATCCGAAACAAGCGCTTCGCCGGAAGAGTCCTTGCCAAGGTAGAGCGGTATCTGCATGTTCCGAGGCTTGCTGCCGGCCAGCTCCATCATGTTCTTGATGCGGACTCGCTCTTTCTCGCTGTTTGGCACCTCGATGCCTATCGTATGCTTGCCCGGCAGGGGGGCGACGACCCTCACGGCCCCGGCGGCCAGAGCGCGAGCCATATCATTGGCAAGCGCCGATATCTGACTGACCTTGACACCGGCGGCAAGCTCCAGCTCAAACATGGTGACAACCGGCCCGGTGTCGGCGGCCACCACTTTCGCATTGATATTGAACTCCGACAACAGCGTCTCCAGGTCGGCCGCCTTCGACTTGACGACTTTTTCCTGCACGGCGGGGAAGGTATGTTCGGGCTCGGCCAGAAGATCCAGCGGCGGCAGCTCGTAGTCGTCATAAGAAGGCTGAACGAATGTCCCCTGGGCCGGCTGAGCACTCGCACGGGCTTGCTTGTTCTTAGCCATCCGCCTGACTTTGATCCCTGCCGGCTCGGCTACTGTGGCGTCTTCTTCCTCTATCTGCTCTTGGTACTCTTCTTCTCCCAATTGTTCAGCTTCATCGGCGAGAACCACCGGCTTTTGCCTGACGCTCAACTCGCGCCATATCTCGGAGAGAACCTGGGAATGCTGTCTTGCCGCTGAGAAGGCGGGAACCGCCGCGCCGATCAACCTTTCAATGATAAAACCCAGCCCGCGCAGCAGCGCAATCATCAAACCGTCGGCCAACAAAATGACGCCCACTATCCAGACCGCCACCAACAGTATGAAAGTGCCCAGCGAGGCAAAGTGGCTTCGCAAGATCTGTGTCAATCCAACACCGAGAATCCCGCCGGAACCGACACTAAAACTGAAAGCCCACGCAGGCCACAAGCAGTAGAAACTCATCGAAGTAGCAACCGTCACCAATGCTAGGCCGACCACGCGCAAGACCGGCTGGCCTATTCTGCGCTTGGCAAGTGTGGCAGCCTGAAAACATATTGCGGTTACCAGGACAACGAACACACCGGGGCCTATATAGTAGAGCAATTGGTATGCAGAAAAAGCGCCGATCGATCCGCACCAGTTGGCCGCTGGACTGTTGGGAGGCGCCTGATACTTACTGGGCCAGTCACCAATGTCGAAACTCAGACAACTGCACAACAAAAACAGGCACAGACCGATCCCGAGACACCTCAGAGCCGTGGCGACCAGCGAACGCTCCGCCTTGCGTTTGGAACGTCTTTTGTATGATTTCTTCTTTTTCACCCAGTTGGCCCAAGTCTTACGGCTCTGTTCTTATTATCGGCCGTCATCCCCTTACAGTCACTCACTACGTCCCATAGGCAGTTGCTTTTCAGCCCTGCCGTTTGCTCATTGGCCTCGCCAGTGAAGTCACTCGCGATATTATCGGCAATGACTTGCAGAAGGCGGTATTACATTCTATCAACTAGTTTATATCGGCAGGCCCTAGTGCTTTTCTCCAGAATTGCTCGGAGTCGCCGAGTGCGGCCAGCGGGATATAGGGAGCTTTTACTGTTAACACGTACCGCTCTCTTGCGGCGTCGGCTCTGTTGGACTGGGCGTATATCTTGATTGATGAAGTGGTTTCTTCCCAGGCCGGCGTGCTACTTCTTGGCCTGGAGAGCTACTCTCTCTTTTGATTTGGCCTTGGTCTTCTTCCTGCCGAGAAGTTCGTCGGCCTCTTCGGGCGTTGCAGGCGGCCACTGCCCAGTCGTCTGCAGCTCTTTGAGGTGGTCCAGTTGCTTGGCACTGATGATTGTCCGGCACCTGGGGAATCGGTTACAGCCCATGAAGGGACCCCTCTTGCCGCTGCGTATTACCAGCTCGCCTTCCTTGCACTTGTAGCACTTGACGCCGGTAGGCTCGGCCGGAGGTTTCGGGGGCAGGGCATTGCCCTCTTTGTCCAGCTTGAGAGTCGTCTTGCACTCGGGATAATCGCTGCATCCGAGGAACGCACCAAACCGGCCGTTCTTGTGCACCATCGGCTTGCCGCATTCGGGACATTCGTGCTCGCTGATCTTCTGCTCGATCATTTTTCCCTCTTTGTCACAGGGACATGCGAATTTGCAATCGGGGTATGTCGAGCAGCTCAGGAATTTGCCGTTCTTGCCGAATCTGTACACGAGCGGCTTGTGGCACTCGGGACATTCGTACTCGCTGGGAGTTACTTCGGCCTTGGCATGTTTCATCTGGGCCATCGCGTTATCAAGGTTCTCCTGGAATGGGCCGTAGAACTCCTTCAGCACGCCGACCCAATCGAGATGATGCTCCTCGATCTTGTCGAGCTGTTCTTCCATGAAGCGTGTGAAGGCGATATCCATTACTCTCGGGAAGTACTCGCTCAGCTTCTCGGTGACTACCTCGCCGAGATCGGTGGCGAAGAATTTCTTCTCGGTCTGCTCGACGTAACCTCGGTCCTGAATCGTGCTTATAATTGTAGCGTACGTACTCGGCCTGCCGACGCCTTCCTTTTCGAGCGCCTTGACCAGGCCGGCCTCGGTATATCGGGCGGGCGGCTTGGTGAAATGCTGATCGGCCCTTATATCGACCACAGCCAGCGGCTGGCCGACATTCATTTTGGGCAACTGCTGCTCGGTCGAAGTAATGGGCCAGATCTTCGTATAGCCGTCAAAGACCAGGACCCGGCCGGTCGTTCTGTACCAGCAGCAGCCCGCGGAGGTCTCGGCGGCAATGTTCAGATTTGTCACGTCCCACCTGGCCGATTCGGTCTGGCTGGCGACAAAGCGGCGCCAGATCAGATCGTACAGCTTGTATTGCTCATCAGTGAGAAAGTCTCGGATATCCGCCGGCGCAAAGTCAACGTCGGTCGGGCGAATGGCCTCATGTGCCTGCTGGGCGCTCTTCCTGGCGGCATAGATATTCGCCTCTTTGGGCAGATAGTCAGCGCCGAGCTTGGCGGCGATATACTGTCGGACCTCTGTGACAGCCTCCTTCGAGAGGTGCGTGCTGTCGGTTCTCATATAGGTAATCAGGCCAAGCGAGCCCATCGAGCCAACGTCGATGCCCTCGTACAACTGCTGGGCCACTCGCATGGTTCTCTTGGTCGTAAAGCCCAGGCGATTTGCCGCCGCCTGCTGCAGCGTCGAGGTGATAAAGGGCGCAGACGGGCGGGAGACCGACTGCTTGGTCTTCGAATCGGCGAGCTTGAACTGCGCGGCTTTGAGAGCGTTGAAAACAGGCTCGGCTTGCTCTTTGCTCGTCGCGTGAAAGTCCTTATCGCCTATCCTGTACAGCTCGGCCTTGAATGCATTGTGCCCGGCGAGCCACCTGCCCTGCTCGGCAAGGGTTGGCGGCTTGTCGCTGTTATTCTCGGTCCGCATGAAATCGAGCCATTGCTGCGTGTAGTCACTGGCCATATCAGTAGTGAAAACAGCGGGCATGAGCCAGTACTCCTTGGGCACGAACTTACGAATCTCTTTTTCCTTCTCCACCACCATCTTGACGGCGACCGACTGGACGCGGCCGGCCGAAAGACCGCGGGTCACCTTCTTCCAGAGCAGGGGGCTTATCTTGTAGCCTACAATTCTGTCGAGAATGCGCCTGGCCTGCTGGGCCAGGACCTTGTCCATGTCGAGTTTGCCGGGATCGGCGAAGGCCTGCTGGATCGAAGTCTTGGTAATCGCGTTGAAGATCACGCGATAGGTCTTGTCGGCGGGCATGCCCAACAACTGTGCCAGATGCCAGGCGATTGCCTCGCCCTCGCGGTCAAGGTCGGTTGCCAGATACAATGTGTCGCATTTCTTCGCCGCGGCTTTTAACGCCGAAATCGCACGTTGCTTGCCCGGCATGACGTCATAGGTCGGCTCGAAATCGTTTTCAATATCGACGTTCAGGCCCTTCGAGGGCAGATCCCGGACATGTCCCATCGAGGCCTTGACCTCGAAGTCGGGGCCGAGATACTTGTTTATGGTCTTGGCCTTTGCAGGCGACTCGACTATGACTAGAGCCTTCTTCGATGCGCTGGATTTTGCCATGATATAGAATTAGTCTTCCGTGCTCAGTTGTGGGTCTTACCCCATTTAACAAAACGTATGTCTCACCAATCGGCTATTTCCACGATAAAATTTAGAAATGGGTAAATACAGACGTGCCCTTCAAATGTCAAGCGAAAAGAATTATTGGGCCTTGCGGCCCCAAGACCAGGCGTGACTAGAGGTTACGAACGGACAGCCAAGCATGGGCAGGACAAATAAGCGCGAAATCCCGGCGCGCCGGAACTGCTGATCCTGGGCCTGAACAAGTCTCATCCAGGACGTGAGAACTCCCTGGGCTCGGTACCGTCTGAGGCGGCATGTCATGCGGAAATTTGGAAAGATACCCGGAATCCTGCACCTTGACCTCTAAGCCTTAATAGGCTAAAACCCATCTCACCGACCGTACCGGGCAACTAAGGAGCCGATACTTGGAACCAGAAAAAGACGCAGAACAGCAGAACGTGCCTGATCCTGAGATTCGGAGAGGGTGGTTGCTCTCAATGCTTTTTTACAATCGCATATCGATGCCGAGGTACGTCCTGCGCGCAGGGCTCATCAGCTTTGTGCCTTCGATAATGATTGTCGTCATCCTGGCGGCGTCGGGGATCATGACTGAGGAGCGAGGTCCCACTTTTGAAGGAAGCCCGCTTTTCCTCCTGCTGATGATCGTTGTAATAGGCCCGCCGATCGAGACCTTGCTGATGGCCCCTATCCTCTGGATGCTGTCATTTGTCACGAAACGACAAGTCCCGCTGGCGGCGATGTCGGCGTGCGTCTGGGCGGGGCTGCATTCACTTCTCGCCCCGGCTTGGGGACTAGGCGTGATCTGGCCCTTCTTCGTCTTTTCATGCTCTTATCTCACCTGGCGCAAACGGGCCTTCTGGCGCGCTATTCTGGTCACATCCTGTGTCCACTCATTCCAGAACCTCCTGCCCGGCATAATAGCAATCGCCACGCAATAGCCGCCGGCCGCCGCAATCTCAGCCGTTCCGCAGAAGTTCGTCCAGCAGCGGCCTGAATCGCCGGATGGCGTTGCCGCGGTGCGAAATTGCGTTCTTTTGCTTGCTGGTCAACTGGGCTACGGTCTTGTCCAGACCGGGCACAAATAAGATCGGGTCGTATCCGAAGCCGTTCTTTCCGATTTCCTCATTGGTTATCAGACCTTCAAGCGTCCCTTCGGTCTCGATCAGGACATTTTCAGGACTTGCCAGGCACAGGCAACAGACGAACCTCGCCGTCCTTTCGTTCTCAGGGACCCCTTCAAGCAGTTCCAGAACCTTCGCGATGTTTCGATGGTCGATAAGCGTTCTCTGGTCATCGGCGAGTTTCTCGCCCGAGAACCTGGCGGATTTCACTCCCGGGGCCCCGCCGAGCGCATCGACCACCAGCCCCGAATCGTCGGCGATCGTCCAAAGACCCGCAGCCCTTGCATAGCCGAGGGCCTTCTTTCGCGCGTTGGCGGCGAAGGTCGTCCCGTCTTCGGCGATTTCGTCCATCTGCCGAACGTCTGCCAGGGCCAGCCACTGCACATCACCGCCGAGCAAGGCCCTCAGCTCGGCGATCTTGCCGGGGTTCGTTGTCGCAACCAGAATTTGCCTGCGCTTCTCACACATGACCGACTATCATACTTGGGTCACGCGAAGATGCAAACACATAGAAAAGTCATCCGCCTCAGGCGGATTCGGCAATACTTCGACTGTGCTCAGCACAAGTTTTGATATTTGATTTTTGATATTTGATTTTCTTTGCATTATAATCCAACCCTTGATAGCTGGCCAAATCACCGATCGGTATCTGGAGCGAAAGATGGACAAGACGAAGATTGTTGCCGAAGGTATAACCTTTGACGATGTGCTGTTGATACCGGCCAAGAGCGATCTTGTGCCGAGCCAGGCGGACACGCGCACACGGCTTACCGACAATATCACTATTAATATCCCCATTGTTTCGGCGGCTATGGACACCGTGACCGAGGCCCGGCTGGCGATTGCGCTGGCGCAGGAGGGCGGGATCGGCATCATCCACAAGAACCTCTCGGTCGAGGCCCAGCAGCGCGAAGTGGCCAAGGTAAAACGCTCCGAACACGGCGTGATCCTCGATCCCGTTACACTCTCGCCCCTCGATCCGGTCAGAAGAGCCAAGCAGCTCATGAGCGAGCAAAACGTCTCGGGCGTGCCAATAGTCGAGGGCAAAAAACTGGCCGGCATCCTCACACGCAGGGACTTGAAGTTTCTCAAAGATTACGATGTCGATATCAGCTCAGTCATGTCAAAGGCTAATCTCGTGACCGGACCGGCCGGGACGACGCTCGAACAGGCAAGAGAGATTCTGCGCGAGCACAAGGTCGAGAAGCTGCTGCTGGTCACCGACGAGGGAGAATTGGCCGGCCTTATCACTATGAGGGACATCGACCGCGTGCAGCAATATCCGATATCGGCCAGGGACCGGCGGGGCCGGCTCCGCGTCGGGGCGGCCGTCAGCGTCCACGATTACGAGCGGGTCGAGGCCCTGATTGAGGCCGATGTCGATATTATCGTCGTCGATACCGCACACGGGCATTCGCAGAACGTTATCGACACGGTCAAAAAGATTAAGTCCGAGCACAATATCGACGTTATCGCCGGCAACATAGCCACTGCCGAGGCGGCAGAGGATCTCATCGCCGCCGGCGCCAACGCAGTGAAGATCGGAATCGGACCCGGGGCCATCTGCACTACGAGAGTAATTTCAGGCGTGGGAGTGCCTCAGGTTTCGGCGATAATCGACTGTGCAAAAGTGGCGCAGAAACATAATATCCCGGTCATCGCAGATGGCGGCATAAAACAATCCGGCGACATAACAAAGGCGATCGCCGCCGGAGCATCGAGCGTAATGATAGGCTCGTTGTTCGCCGGCCTCAAGGAAAGCCCGGGCCAACTGGTCATCTATAAGGGCAGGCAGTTCAAGGAGTACCGGGGGATGGGCTCGTTGGGTGCTATGGTCAAGGGCTCGGCCGATCGTTACGGCCAAAGCAGCTCGACCGAGGCAAGCAAACTGGTCCCCGAAGGCGTGGAAGGCCGCGTACCCTACCGCGGTATGTTGAGTGAATTTGTCTATCAACTGGTCGGCGGCCTGCGGGCCGGCATGGGTTACTGCGGCGCAAATAACATCGAAGAGCTGCGAGAGAACAGCCGTTTCGTCCGCATAAGCGCCGCCTCCGTGCACGAATCCCACCCGCACGATATACAGATTACAAAGGAAGCGCCGAACTACTCGGCGTCTTTGCCTTTCGAAGATTGAGAATCTCCCCAACGGGGCGGCGCTGGATTACACTCGTTACACATTTAACTCAAAAAGGAGTTTGTCACGTGAGAGTTTGTCGAAGCAATGGACTGTGGATAAGGTTGTTCTGTGCCGGCTTGGTCTTGGCCGCCGGCTGTGCGAGCCCGGCAACGAAGCCCTCAGAGCAGAATGCGCAAGTTGAGGTTGAATCCGAATCGTCTCAGCAGGAATCTGCTGAGCCCATTACAGACCAGAAAGACAGCAAACCCAAGAAACATCTGTGGTATGAAGCAGCCAAGGAGGATCTTCGTAAGTGGCCCAAGAGGCTCATCGACGATTCCAAAGAGAGTTTCCTCAGGCCGGACAACGCGACGGCGCTTCTGCTGGCCGGCGGGGCCAGCATCATCATGCACAACACTCACGCCGACACCAACATCGAGAGACACTTCGACAAGCATCCGTCCCTGCACGGTTTCGAGGACGAGAGCCTCAACGTCCTCGGTCACCCCGCGACGCATTTCGGCGCCAGCGCTCTGTGGTATTTCCTCAGCACCCAGAACGAAGATGATCTCAACAGACAGCGCGCCTGGACGCTGCGCACGGCTCTTACCCTGACATGGGTCGCGACGACAGGGCTCAAGCTCGCCCGCAACAACGAGACCCCCAACGGCAAGGACTACGCTTGGCCCAGCGGCCACACTTCCAGCTCGTTTACCGTCGCTTCGGTTCTCGACGAATTCTACGGTCCCAAGGTAGGCATCCCCGCCTACGTGGCGGCGTCAGCGGTGGCATACAGAATGATGGACACCGGCGATCACTGGGCAAGCGACGTGGTCTTCGGCGCGACCCTCGGTTGGGTCGTAGGCCACACCGTCGCAGGCAGACACAAAGAACTCGAAATCGCAGGCTTCAACGTCGTACCCTACGTAGGAAATACCGAAGAATCCAAGGTAGGTGTGGGCTTACTGAAGCAATTCTAGAAACAACATGCCAAATGGATCATGGAAGGGCGGTGAGAAGAAAAAGAGCGTTATATTTCGCATAAGTGATGGCACCTATCTATTAGGATTTCCCTGAGTACCTTTTTGCGATTGCGTGCTTGCCACACGGCATTGCACGCCAGGAGCGGCTGTGAGCACGGAAGCTTGCAACCCTATCCGGCCCCTGCTGTATTCAGTCCTCCTTCCGGCAGGGGCTCTTTGTCCGACAATACGTATTTCCCAAGTCAGCCGGGCCTTAGCGAAGCTCTTTGTCGTCTCCTTGTTCTCCTGTATCGATGTGCCCTCTGAATGCAGTTATAACGTCCAGCCTTTCCGGTAATCACGACGCAGATATCGATTGGCCAGCTCTTCGTTGGTGAACCTCATGTCCGGACCGTCCCACCGGAGCTTCTTGTCGAAGTGCATGGCGACATTTCCCAGCAGAGGGGTCTCGGTTAGAAGGCCGCTGTGTCCTACAAAATCGGATCCGGCCGGCGCACCACCTCGACACGCATCGATCCACTCTTTGTAGTGACCCGGCGAACGGCTCAGCACCTTTGGCGGCGCCCCGTAGGCCTTTCTCCTGGACTCCGGGATCAGAGTATGGCCCATTAGCGCTGCCTCCTCGCCGATGTAGATGGGCGAGATCATGCGGCGGCCGGGCTCGAGGCCCTTGGGACGGGGCGGTGTAAAATCCTCGTCGTGCCAGGTGACCGTTACCGCAGGCATACCGTCCCGGCCGGGAAATTCGTATTGTACCTTGAAGCTGCGCGGGTGAACCTCCGGGCCGATTTCGGTGCACTTTGCCTCGACACTTGTGGGATAGTCCAGCTTGAGAGCTTTGAATACGGTCGAAAGTACATGGCAACCCATATCTCCCAGCGGGCCGGTTCCGAAGTCTCTCCAGTCGCGCCATCGCCAGGGGTGGTAGGCCGGATGGTAGGGCCGCTCGGGAGCCGGTCCAAGCCACAGATCCCAGTCCAATCCGTCGGGCACGTCAGGATTCTCCGGAGGACGGCCGCCCCGGGCCGGCGGATCCCAAAACCGCCGGCCCAACGCGACATGCACCTCATGCACCGCACCGATGGCGCCGTCCAAAATGAACTCCTGCACGAGGCGGGCCTCTTCGGACGCCTGCCCATGATTGCCCAATTGTGTCGCCACTTTGGCCCGGCGCGCCGCTTCGGTGATTTGCCGCACTTCGTGGACCGAGTAGGCCAGCGGCTTCTCACAATAGACATGCTTGCCGCGCTCTAATGCTGCCATCGTCACTACTGCGTGCGTGTGGTCCGGAGTGGCAACCATTACTGCGTCGGCATCCTCATGCTCAAGCAGCTCACGAAAGTCGGCGTAGGCCTTGCAGGCCCGGTACTCTCCGAGGCCCTTGTCTCCGGCGTAGTGCTCATCGACCAGACGCCGGGCCGGTTCGCGTCCGCCCATCTTCCGCTCCTTACCTTGCATCCAGTTCCACGATATGTAACCGCCGCCCTCGCGGTTGACATCACATACAGCCACCACCTGCACCTGGTCAAGCTGTAGGAAGTTGAACAGATTCACATGGCCCTGTCCCCCCATGCCGATCAACGCCAGCGTGGTCTTCTCACTGGGCGGAACATGGCCTTTGCCGCCCAGTACGATGCGCGGAACAACATTCAACGTTGCTCCGGCAGCAATCCCGCCGAGGAACGTCCGTCGCGATATCCTGCGGGGCAATTTCCTGTGGTTGCCTTCGATTGAACGCTTGAGCTGCTTCATGTGCTCTCTCCTTGTGAACTTCTCGCCAGCCTAGGCCGCCGGCAAAGCCCGGCAAACCAGGCAATCCGCCTTATGGCGAAAACCTCCCGGCTGCGGGCCACCAATATTATAAATGGTAGCGTCTGCTATGATGCTGTCAATCGCTTTGCCACGGCCCGTCGGTTGACTGCGAGCTACGGGGCAAATTGCGAATCCGTGGCGGTAATTGTGGCAAAAATGTCTTGAATTCGAGACCGCAAAGGCCTCTAATATGTTCTTAGGTCCTTTTGCACAACAAAATCGGTTAGGAGTTTTGCCAAATGGCTCTGAAAGAGTTCTGGTCTCAAACAGGCAAGTGGATGCGCGCGCACAATCCGCTTGTGCCCGTGGCGCATCGGCCTGAGATAGGCGATGACGGACTGATCAGCCGCAGCGAGGGCTATTCGCAGCGAGCGGCCGACGGATCGCTGCCGGCCGAGGCGCCGGGCAATGAGATTGCGGTAAGAGCGGTTCCGCAGGCCGAAGGGCGCGAATCGCTCGAAAGACTCCAGCAGGGTTTTGACAAGCTCGTGGAACAACTGCAGGACATCAACGAGCATCTGAGCCGCCAAGCGAGTCAGCACGACGATCTTATGGGTCGGATTGAACAACTGCCCCAGCTGCTCCAGAGCTTTCCGACTGTTGTGGAAAACCAAAAGCGCATAACTGAGCAGCTTCTCGAGCGGCTGGAGAACGCCGCGGCCAAGAACGAGCAGTTCATCGACGCAGTCGAGAAGATCCCTGCCGAGACCGCAAAGCAGACCGATGCCCTGATCAATATCGACCATCAGCTTGCCGCCGCCGCCGACGTCGATGTGCAAAGGACCGAGAGCTTCAACAATTTCAACAATTCGCTGGATGAATTGAACCGAAGCACCATCAACCAGACAGACGGCATTCTTCAGATGAGCAAGACTTTTGCCGCCAGCGACAGATACCTCAAGTACATCATGTCCAGGCAAAACAAACGCTTTATGTGGATTTTCATTGCTGCTGTCAGCGTTTGCCTGACCGCAATCCTGATCCTGACCGGGGTTGTCATCTATCTTAGATCCTGAGAAGACCTTCGCTTTTACAGTCAAGTAGACTCGCCTTTCTTCTCGAATTCAGGAACATAATATTTACGGTAAAGTCTGCAACGGACGATAAATACAGTTGAAAAACGTTTTTGTTTGAGTAAACTACGCGGACTTTATTCGCGTTTGCCGCAAATGAAAACTTTTCGAATTCGAAAGGAGCAAGGAAGTGAAGATCCTTAAGAGCATTGTTGCATTCTCGGCTCTCGGCTTTTGTACGACAGCGATGGCAGCCGAAGGCCCACCGCCAGCCGCGTCCGGCGGCGCGGCGTTCTGGCTAATCGCGCCGATCGCGTCACTGTGTGCGTTGGGCTTTGCCTGGTACTTCTACAAGAAGATGATGGAAGCGCCCGAAGGCACCGACAAGATGATAGAGATCGCCCGCCACGTGCGTGAGGGCGCCTACGCGTATCTGTTCAGACAGTACAGCGTTGTCACACTTGTGTTCGCGATCCTCCTGGTCATTCTCGGCTTCTGCGCTTACAAGGGTGTTCAAAACCCATTCGTTCCGATTGCATTCCTCACCGGCGGTTTCTTCAGCGGCCTGTGCGGCTTCCTCGGCATGAAAACCGCGACGAACGCGTCGGGCCGCACGGCCCAGGGCGCCAGCAAGAGTCTCAACAGCGGCCTGCAAGTAGCCTTCCGCTCCGGCTCGGTTATGGGCCTGGTGGTCGTCGGCTTCGGCCTGCTGGATATCTCGCTGTGGTATCTGATTCTCGATAAGCTGATATACACGGCCGACAATATGGCAAGCGGTCTGACCTTCCTGGGCCTTGAGCTTGTGCACAAAGGAATGGCTCCGGGAGACAAGCTTGTCGAGATCACCACGACAATGATCACGTTCGGCATGGGTGCTTCGACCCAGGCATTGTTCGCCCGCGTCGGCGGCGGTATCTACACGAAGGCCGCAGACGTCGGGGCGGACCTGGTCGGCAAAGTGGAGGCCGGAATTCCGGAGGACGATCCTAGAAATCCCGCTACGATTGCAGATAATGTCGGTGACAACGTTGGCGACGTCGCGGGGATGGGAGCGGACCTGTACGAAAGCTATTGCGGTTCGATCCTTGCCACCGCGGCACTCGGGGCGGCACTTTCGACAACGGTGCTTGCCGAGTACGGCATAAGCCCAATCAAGGCCGTTCTCGCTCCGCTGGTCGTTGCAGGCCTGGGGATCATTCTCTCGATCGCCGGCATCTTCATGGTCCGCTGTAAGGAGGACGCCACGCAGAAGAATCTTCTGCGAGCGCTTTTGATAGGGACCCTGGGCAGCTCGGTGTTAATTCTTGGTGCCGTAGCGCTTCTGGCTTGGGCCGGCTGGATCACCGTGGGCATCTTCGGCTCGGTGGTTGCAGGATTGCTCGCCGGCGTGGTCATAGGTCAGCTTACCGAATACTACACATCCGACGAGTACAAACCCACCAGGGGCATCGCCGAGCAGGCCAACATGGGAGCGGCTACGACAATCATCGACGGTCTTGCAACCGGCATGTTCTCGGCCGGCTGGCCCGTTGTGGCGATTGTGATCGGCATTCTTTGTGCATTTGGCTTCGCCGGCGGTTTTACGAATATCTCTATGGGCCTTTACGGCATCGGCTTTGCCGCTGTTGGAATGCTGGCGACGCTGGGCATCACCCTGGCTACCGACGCCTACGGGCCGATCGCCGACAATGCAGGCGGCAACGCCGAGATGGCCGGCCTGGGTGAAGAGGTCAGGCACAGAACGGACGCTCTCGATTCGTTGGGCAACACCACCGCCGCGACGGGCAAGGGCTTTGCAATCGGCTCGGCGGCTTTGACGGCTATGGCGCTATTGGCGGCATACATCGAAGAAGTCCGAATCTGGATAGGCAGACTCGCATCCGAAAGCGCCGATGGAATATATCAGGTCGGCGAAGTTGTTTTTGCCGCCGAAGACGGCGTCGGCGAAGCCATCAATGTCAAAACGGCAGAAATCATGCATTTCGTCGATGCCTTCGGTCTCAATATCATGAATCCCAAACTGATCTGCGGCCTGTTCATCGGGGCGATGATGGCCTTCGTCTTCTGCGCTATGACGATGAAGGCGGTAGGCCGGGCGGCCGGAGCGATGGTCAACGAGGTCAGACGTCAATTCAAGGATATACCCGGGATCATGGAAGGAACGGGCAAACCGGATTACGCCAGGTGTGTTTCTATCTCCACCGGAGGCGCGCAGAGAGAAATGATCCTGCCCTCGATGCTGGCGATCATCATCCCGGTCGTAACCGGACTGCTCTTGGGCGTAGCCGGCGTGATGGGACTGCTTGCAGGCGGTTTGACCGCCGGCTTTGTTCTGGCAATCACCCTCAACAACGCAGGCGGCGCCTGGGACAACGCCAAGAAGTACATCGAAAAAGGCGCGCACGGCGGCAAAGGCTCCGAGGCACACAAGGCCGCTGTAGTCGGTGACACCGTAGGCGACCCCTGCAAGGACACTTCGGGCCCAAGCCTGAACATTCTCATCAAACTGATGACAATGGTCAGCGTAGTCTTCTCCGGTGTAGTTGTGAAATTCGCTCCAATGATCAGCGAGTGGCTACACCTGCAATGATCCGTCACAGTGCGGCACGGTTGACGTGGCCGCAAAATCGAGGTAACCTACCGGGGCGGCCAAATCGGCTGCCCCGTTTCTATTGCCTAGAAGGAAGTAAATCGTGACGAGTAAGCAAAACACAAAGGCAAAGCAGTTTGCCCTTGGGGTGGCCAAGTTGGCCCGCGAGCGGCATTGCACCGACATTGTGGTCATGGATCTGACAGGCATATCGCCCGCAACCGATTATTTCGTCATTGCAACCGGCACGAGCGACAGGCAGATGCGCGCCCTGGCCGATGAGATATGCCAGGATGCAAAAAAACAGGGCGCCCAGCGTTTCGGCCGAGCCGGCTACGAACAAGCCCGCTGGATCCTGCTCGACTTCGTCGAAGTCGTGATCCATATCTTCGACACCGAATATCGAGACTACTATGACCTGGAGCTGCTCTGGGGAGACGCAGAACGATTGACTATTGATTATTGACTATTGATTATTTGATGAAGTCGCTACTCCAAACGCTTGAAGAACGAATCACTGCAGCTATGGCCTCACTTGCCGCGGCGGAGGAATGTGCCGCCATAGTCAAACCGGCCAAGGACGCGAAGTTCGGTGATTATCAGGCTAACGGGGTGATGTCGCTGGCAAAGAAGTTGAAGACCAATCCGCGCAGACTAGCCGAGCAAGTTGTGGAAAGATTGGACCTGAGTGACATATGCGAGCCGCCGGAGGTTGCAGGGCCTGGATTCATCAATCTGCGGCTGAAAGCAGAGTTCCTGGCCGACAGACTGCTTGAAATCAACAAGGCCTCCGCCGATCTCGGCATCCAAAGAACTACCGAGCCCAAGACAATCGTCGTCGATTTTTCAAGTCCCAACATCGCCAAGCAAATGCACGTGGGCCATCTGCGAAGCACCATCATCGGCGACAGCATCTGCCGCACACTTGAAGCCCTCGGACACAAAGTAATCCGCCAGAACCACGTGGGAGATTGGGGAACTCAATTCGGCAGAGTGATACTGGCTTTATGGCACCTTTGCATGGCAGAAAAGCACGAGGGAAGGCCGTACTACGCGGACGAACTTGAGAAGCTGAAAGCGGCCGCGAGAGAAGGCGAGCAATTGAAAGCTATTTGCCAGGCCATTCGTGACCGCCATGAGAAAGACTGGTGTGAAGACTCCGTTTTGGAGCGCGGTGACGGCAAGAAGATATTTGCGCCTTTCCTCACCGGCCTCGATAGAAGCAAAATCGGCGAGCTTTGGGAGCAACTGCTGCTGGCTTATCAGTATGTTAGCGAGCTGGAAGATTCAACCGCGGAGATGGGGCTGGAGATACCCACCTTGCAAGCCGGGTTCATACCTTACGAGACGCTCTCGCGTCACACGACCGCCATGTTGCAGC
>LJTR01000402.1 GCA_001303465.1 Phycisphaerae bacterium SG8_4 | reverse complement strand
GAAAGGTATGGTCGGCGTAGTTCTAGTTATCTTCGTTATCAACCTGATCCTGGCCGCCCCGAGCCTGACAGGAATCCTCAAAGGCCTGATCCCCGGCATTCCTGAAGGCATCTCTTTCGAACTACCTCACAAGGTCGAAGGAAAGATCGAAGACCCCTTGCTGCTGGTCGCCTCGCTGCTAGGCACAACGTTTTCAGTAGCCGCAGCCTTCTACCAGGGCAACCTCGTGCGCGAAAGAGGCTGGACAATAAAGGACTACAGCCGAGGAATCGGCGACTCCGTCGCAGGAGTGGCGGTCATAACTACCGTCAGTGCCGTCATAATGATCACCACAGCCACCGTCATCCCCGGCAAGCAGGCCGAAAACATCGGCGTGCTTGCACAGGCCCTGCAGCCGTTGCTCGGCTCGACGGCGTATGTCATATTCTGCGTCGGGCTGTTTGCAGTGGCGATGAATCCGTTCCTGATCAACGCGATCATCGGCGGAAGTATTCTCGCCGACGGCCTCGGTAAGCCAGCCCGACTCAGTGACCGCCTCTCGAGAGTATTCACCGTCGCGGTGCTTCTGGTTGGGATGGTTGTGGCGATGTTGGCGCTACGGACGGGGCAAAAGCCGGTCAGCTTGATAATCTTCGGCTCAGCTCTGACAGTCATCGGCAATCCGCTGATGGCCGCGACAATACTGTGGCTTGCCAACCACAAGGCCATCATGGGCCGACATCGCAACAACGTGATCCAGAACGTGCTCGGCGGCTTCGGTTTGATCGTAGTGGTGTTCATGGCAGTCAGGGTTCTGATCCTGGTAGTCTTGAAGCTTGGCTGAACAGCCAAATAGTGGAAGGTGAAGAATGAATGACATAACAGCCCTTGACGAGCGCGGTCTCGAAGATGTTCTCAGCGAACCCAAGGACGAAACCAGAAAGGTTCTCGCCGACCTGAGCGGAGACATCGTTGTACTCGGAGCAGGCGGAAAAATGGGACCTACACTGGCAATGATGCTCAGAAAGGCTTCGCCTGAAAAGCGTATTTATGCCGTCTCTCGATTCAGTGATAAGGCGGCCCAAACCAAAATAGAACAGACCGGGATCGATACCGTTGAAGTGGACCTGCTGGACGAATCGCAGTATACCAGCCTGCCCGACGCAGAGAACGTGTTCTTCCTAGCAGGCATGAAGTTCGGCTCCAGCGGCAATCAGCCTCTGACATGGGCGATGAACAGCTTTCTTCCGGCTCTAGTTGCACAACACTACAAAGATTCGAAGATCGTCGCCTTTTCAACCGGAAACGTCTACCCTCTTGTTGACGTCAACAGTGGCGGTGCTGCCGAACAGACCATCCCCGGTCCGGTCGGAGAATACGCCCAGTCGTGCCTCGGCAGGGAGCGGATGTTCGAGTATTTCTCAGAGCTTTACAACACGCCCGTGACATTGGTCAGGCTCAACTACGCCAACGAGCCCCGGTACGGTATCATCGTCGATCTGACCACGAAGATTCTCACCGACGAGCCCATCGATCTGGCCATGGGTGCGGTCAATCTTATCTGGCAGAGGGACGCCAACGATTACATTATCCGCGCCATCACTCTTGCAAGATCGCCCGCTGCGATCCTGAATGTCACCGGGCCCGATACGATTGCGGTTCGCCGGCTTGCAGAGCAGATCGCCAATCACTTAGGAAAGAAGCCGAATTTCGTTTCGAAAGAGACCCAATCCGCCCTGCTCTCGAATGCATCCTCCTGCATCGACAAGTTCGGCCCGCCGCAAACGACACTCGACGAGATGGTTTCCATGATCGTCAGTTGGGTCGCATCCGGAAAAAAGACTCTCAACAAGCCAACCAAATACAATGTACGCAACGGCAAATTCTGAGGATAAGCGCCATGCTGGATCAATCGTTACTCGACAGACTTCGCTCAGGTTGTGTAATTGTCGCCCATCCGCTGGCTTTACAGAAGGACAATCAGCTCGACGAACATCACCAGAGAGCATTGACTCGTTATTATCTGGCCTGCGGCGCGGGCGGCCTTGCCGTGGGCGTACATACGACTCAGTTCGCCATCCATGAGCCAAAGACCGGCTTGTACGGCCCGGTTCTGGAACTAGCGATTGAAACAGCACGACAATTCACCTCGTCTGCAGATACCGACAGCCCCATAATGATTGCAGGAATACTGGGTGACACCAGCCAGGCGACAGCCGAGGCGCGGCTGGCCCGAGAACTCGGCTATCATCTCGGCCTTCTTTCTCTTACGGCCCTGAGAGGAAAACCTATCGACGATCTCGTGGAGCACTGCCGAGCGGTAGCCGAAGTGATCCCTGTCATGGGTTTCTATCTGCAGGAGAAGATAAGCCGGATGACTCTTGGCGCTGAGTTCTGGCAAAGGTTCATCGCAATACCAAATGTGCTCGCCATAAAGATTGCGCCTTTCAACAGATATCAGACCCTTGACGTGCTCGAAGCGGTCGCTCATTCGGGCCGGTCTGATGAGATAGCATTATACACGGGCAACGACGACAACATTATTCTCGATTTGCTCACGCGGCACGAGTTCAAATTCGACGGTGGGACGGTGCAGCTTCGAATCGTCGGTGGACTGCTGGGCCAGTGGGCCTGCTGGACGAAGAAAGCGGTTGAGCACCTCGAGCGAATCAAAGCGATCCTCAAAAGCGGCGAGCCTGTTGGCCATGATCTGCTCACGCTGGCCGGCCACTTGACTTTGGCCAACAGGGCGATCTTCGACGCCGAGAATAATTTTCGGGGGTGCATCCCAGGCATATCTTACGTACTTAAGCGACAAGGACTTTTGGAGCAGGTGCGGACGCTCGACCCAAACGAAAGACTCTCCGGAGGACAGGCCGAGAAGATAGACACAATAACATGCAACTACCCGCATCTGACCGATGACGATTTCGTCAAGGCAAATATTCACAAGTGGGTGAAACCCTGAAGAGATCCCACCACCCCGATAATATTTGCAGACAGTTGGGCAATGCGCAAGAAAACACGTAATTGGCGATTTTTTGCTTAACCCGACCCAGGCTTATTCCGATAGAATCTACGTTCGTCTGGAAATAGATGGTAGAACGATGGAAAGAGCGAAGTATGAAGACCAAGAAGTTGTCAGAAGACGTCGTTCTGGTTTCAGTGCCCTGCGACGGGGCGAAGAGAGCAAAAGCGCTCAACGCTGTTAACGACAGTGCCAGCAAAAAGAGCGACACTCACATAGTGATGGATTTCTCTGGAGTCGAAGTAATAAACTCCTGGAACATCAGCAATCTGCTGATCTTGCAGAACCTACTCGAGAAATCCGGGCATAAGCTCGTCCTCTGCAACGTTGCCACGGTAACCAAATGCATTTTTGTCGTAGCCGGTCTAAGCGATGTCTTCACGTTTGCAGACAACAAGTCGGCCGCCATGGAGGCTATCAGCAGGGAAAGTTTGACAGCGAACACAGCCAATCAGTAGTTCTCTCGAATGTGCTTGACGGCGTTGTTGAAGATTGTCATCCCGTCCCCGTCAAGATTCCCGAGTCGAGTCCAGCGCGGGTGTTGTGTACGTCGCACGAACCTCTCCGGATGTGGCATTAGTCCCAGCACTCTGCCGGTCATGTCTGTCAGGCCGGCTACCGAATCGACCGATCCGTTCGGATTGACGGGATAGTCACCCTCCCGACCGTTCTCATCCACGTATTTGAAGGCAAGATGTCCTGCGGATCTCAATCTATCAAGTGTGGCTTCGTCTCTGGTGACAATTCTGCCCTCGGCATGCGCTATCGGCAGATAGATTTGCCTGCCAGGCTCGATGAAAACACACCTCTCGGTTTGGGGACTCAGATACACCCACCTGTCTTCGAATTTGCCGCTGTCATTGTTGGTTATGCTGACCTCTTGGGGCTCTTGAGCTGAACTGTAACCCGGCAGGATTCCAGTCTTGACAAGAACCTGGAAACCGTTACAGATGCCGAGCACCAGCTTGCCCTTTTCGATGAACCTCTGAAGCGGCTCGAAGAGATGGTGTACGATCTGATTGGCAAGGATCTTGCCGGCAGCAACATCGTCGCCGTAGCTGAAACCTCCCGGCAAGACAATTATCTGGAACTCGTCCAGCATGCTCCGGTCTTCGATCATTCTGTTTATGTGAACACGTTGAGCCTTCGCGCCCGCCAGTTCCAGAGCGTGCTCGGTTTCCACATCACAGTTTATCCCGGCCGCCCGCAAAACTATCGCCTTAACTTCTGCCATCTCTAACCTTCTCGCCTTCCCTAGTTCCTTTGCTACCAGTCAAACGGTTTCTGCCATGCCTGCTTAAGCGCCGCGATGTCGGCCTCGACGACGGTCTGGCCGTCTTCTGCTCTTACGACGAGTGTTTGTTCGGCCGTCACCTTGCCAATCTGTCCGAACGGGACGCCCAGCATCACTTTGGCAAAAGCATCGAACTTTTCCGGCTCGACTTCCACGACATAGCGGGAATTCGACTCGCTGAAGAGCTGCGCATCCGGTCGGGTGCAGTCTTTACTTCTCGGCAGACCCCGCAGGTCGGCCTCTATCCCAAGGCCACCGGCAAAACTCATCTCGGCGAGCGCCACTGCCAGCCCGCCTTCGGAGCAATCGTGACAACTTACTACGAGTCCTCCGGCTATCGCCTCTGAAACCTTCCGGGCAATTCTCGGCGACATTCCGAGGTCCAGTCTCGGGACGTTGGCTCCGAGGTGATCCTTCATCTTGTAATAGTGGGAACCTCCGAGTTCGTTGTTCGTCTGGCCCACAATGAACAGTAGATTGGAAGCCTTCTTGGCATCCATCGTGACGCACTTGTTGATATCGTCGACAATCGACATTGCACTTATAAGAAGTGTCGACGGGATTGATATCTTCGAACCGTCTTCACAGGCAAATTCATTGTTGAGCGAATCTTTGCCGGATACGAAGGGTGCTTCGAAGGCCATTGCGCCGTCGTAGCAGGCCTGGGCGGCCCGCACCAGGGGCCCTAGTGTTTCCGGTTTTGTGCAGTCGCCCCAGCAGAAGTTGTCCAGCAGTGCAATTCTATCGGCCCGGCCGCCGACACAAACCAGATTCCTGACCGCCTCGTCAATTCCGGAAAGAGCCATCCAGTAGGGATCGATGTCACCGTAAAGAGGATTCATTCCGCAACTGATGGCCAATCCTTTGCCCGAGTTCAACTTAGGCTGTATTACAGCCGCATCGCTTGGCCCGTCGTTGTTTACGCCGGTCAGCGGCTTGATTA
>LJTR01000401.1 GCA_001303465.1 Phycisphaerae bacterium SG8_4 | reverse complement strand
ACTTAGCAAGATGGCTGTTGACCTCGTTGAGCACCGCGCCGGGTTCGCAGATCACTGTCTGCCCGTCACCCTCGACGCTGAGTACCCCATTCATGTAACGCGTCATGTCGAATACTATACCACTGGACAGCGACTCGCCGGCCAGCCCGGTTGCAGCCCCGCGAGCCACTATGGGGATCTTCCGGGCGCGAGCATACTTGGTGGCCGCAGCGACATCTTCCCGGTCGCGAGGCACAACAACACAACGAGGGATTATTCTGTAAATACTTGCATCGGTGCTGTAGGCAATTCTGTGTACAATATCGGCGTGGACATCTCCCCTAACAATCCTGGCCAAATCAGAAGCGATTTGCTCCGGCTTGTAATCCATCGTCTCCTCTGTGCTTTCGCCGCTGCTATTGAAAGTCGCGGGGCAGAAACTGCGCCTGAGAGACTTTGCCGCTCATGCGCAGCACGGCAAGCTGGTCTTCGCCGACCTGTCCGTGTATGAACTGTTGAACGATGGGGTGGGGATGATCACGAATATGGTCCGCATCGCCGTCGGCAACGATCTTTCCGTTATGCAGCATGATTATGCGATCGGCAACTTTGTAGGCACTGGTCATGTCATGAGTGACAACAACGGAGGTGACATTGAGTTCGCGCTGTAGCTTCAGAACGAGTTCGTTGATCACGTCCGAACGGATAGGATCAAGTCCAGTTGTCGGTTCATCGTAGAGAACTACCTCCGGATCCAGCGCGATCGCCCGGGCAAGCGCCACTCTTTTGCGCTGGCCTCCGGAAAGATTCGACGGATAGTGATTCTGATAACCGTCGAGTCCGACCATTGCCAGCTTGGATTTGACAAGTTCTTCGACCGCTTTCCAGTCAGTTATTCGATGATGCTGTCTTATCGGGAATACTATGTTTTCCGTAACGTTAAGGCTGTCGAACAGAGCCCCGCCTTGAAAGAGGAAGCCATACTGTGTCCGCACCCTGTTCAGAGCGTTTTCACTCAGGTTGTCGATTCTCTGATTCTTGAAGTAAACTTCGCCCGAATTTGGCCTCAGCAGGACGATCAGATGCTTGACCAGAACTGTCTTGCCACACCCGCTCGGCCCTATGATGACAGTAGTCTTGCCCTTTTCCACGGCCAGAGATATATTATCCAAGACCGTCCTGGTGCCGAACTTCTTCGTAATATTCTCAAGGACGATCACACCGCCGTCATGACTAGGCCCCGATCCGTTATCGTTATCGCCGTGTTTCACTTTGCGCTCTCTTCCTGATCAAACCAGACTCTTCAGTGGCCAGAACGTATCATAAATCGCCTTGAAGACCACCGCCAGGGCAAAATTCAGAGCCAGTATGGAGATGAAGCTTGCCACAAATGCTTCCGTGCATGCCTGACCGACGCCTTGCGCGCCCTCTTTGCAGGTGAAACCCTTGTAACATCCTATCGTCGCAATCGCCACGCCGAAGAAGAGACCCTTGGCGACTCCAATGGACACATCCCACAGTTCCACTCCCGAGGCGCTGTACTGCCAGTACGCCCGGTTGTTTATTCCAAACTGAACAACACTCACGAAATATCCCCCTACAATGGCCGCCAGATCCGCATAGATTATTAGAATCGGTGTCAATAGCAGGCATGCAAGAATGCGCGGGGCAACGAGATATTTTATTGGATTGGTGCCCATACTCCTGATGGCATCGATTTGCTCAGTAACATTCATCGTGCCCAGCTCAGCGGTCAGGGCCCCTCCCACTCGACCGGCTAGCATGACCGCCGCCAGCACCGGTCCCAGCTCTTTCACCGCCGCAATGTTTATCAGGTTGCCCAGACGCTCTTCCAGGCCCATGGATGCGAGCTGGTCATACATCTGAACGGCCAAAGTCATCCCCACGAAAGCGCCGGTAATCATAACAACGGGAACACTACGAACGCCGATGATGTTCATCTGCGTCCATATCAGCGAATACGAGGACGGAGTTATGCTGGTGCGGAACGATGCGATCGCCGACTGCCAAACGAACCTGGCAAACCGCCCCATGTTGTTGACCCCTCCCAGCGTCCTTGCTCCTACAATCCCTATCATAGTACTGCTCCTAACCCAAATCCCTGGGGCACGTCCCACGGCAGACGAATGATAGTAAGTGGTCTGCGGTCAATAGTCAATCGGCAATCGTCAATTATGGCCTTAAGAATCTCCTGAGACGCGCATTCCCAACCACTTGTTCCACAATAATACCTAGAAATTCATGTTTCTGCTGAAACGACTTCCTCATTGTGTCGATATTTTTCAGGACAAAATGAAGAACGTGTGCTTATAGGACACTATGAATTGCAGTCTCGGCGAGAGTCCACATGCGCTCGGCTCAGTGGGGAATTCTGCGAGTAACATCCGGAGAACCGCGAAGGGTGAACAGCATGAGCAAGTGGATTCCGGCCCTGGTTATCGGGGACGACGAGATTGGCCGAGAGGCACTGAAACGGAGGCTCAGACTTCATGGATTTGAGGCGCATCTGGCTGAAGACGGGCCCACAGGGCTCGAAATCGTAAACGAAATAGGACCGGCCTTTGTTCTGCATCGACTGGATGATGCCGGAAATGGATGGATTGGAGGTGTTGGCTGAACTTAAGCACACCGAGAAGACACAAGATACACCGGTGTTCATGCTGACGGCCAGAGGAATGATAGGAGATTTGGATCGGGCCTTCGAGATCGGGGCTGGCGACTACATCACGAAATCATTGGACCTGATGAAGCGGGGTAGACTGGTTTATGCCAAGTGGCAGAAATTCTCAGATCCGGCATATGTCCGATAATGCTAACTGGTCGTTTTCTTGGGAAACGTTGATTTGGACGATCTGCAAATTGCACCGCTCAGGCATATTCTGGCTGTGTACTCTGCTTTGCTCGCATGAGAAATGCGAAGGGCAACGCAATGCATATTGAACGTACAATTAAGAGAGGACTGCAGGCCGTGATATTCACCGCGGTCATAGCCGGAGTCTTCCAGTTGTTGCGGGAGAAGGTGACAGAAGACGTAACTCATTGCGCCGTCGTCGCCATCATGACGGCTGCTCTTCTGCCCTATCTCTACAGAAGCTCGATCAGGAGCATTATCCTTGCGGCAATCTTCGTCGGGGCCATTGTCGGGGTGTATTGGCTTGCGCAAACGCAAATTACGCCCGATCCAGCTCACTGCATTCTCATTGCCATCATGACAGCCGCGATACTCCCCTATCTTTACAACAGATACGTCTATACGCATCTTCACCGGATGGATCCTTACGAAAGTGCTGAGGATGAGGCAAAATCGCTTCGCGCAAACCAGACACGCCTTGAAGAAAAGGCACGTAAGCTCACCGCTGAATTGTCGGCCACAAGGCAGAAACTCGATGCGGAGATATCCGATCGACCGGTTGAGCAGAGAGTATTGCAGCAGCGTCTCAAACACCTGAATTGCCTGTACGGCCTCTCCAGGATAGTGAACCGCAAGGGAATTCTGCTGGAACAAATCTTCCAGAAGACAGTTTTCCTGATCCGTGAGGCACACAAGTATCCCGACACGGTCTGTGTACGAATCACTCTTGATGGCGTGCCGTACACAACAGACAACTTCAGGAAGAGCGAATCAAGCCGAAAAGTTCAAATCAAGACCAATGAAGAAGACACCGGACTCATTGAAGTCTACAACTTCGGAGGAAAGGCCAGCCTCGATGAGGATCTGTTCCTTAAAGAGGAGGATAACCTGCTGCACGCCGTCGCAGAGTGGCTGGGCAGCGTCGCCGAGCACAGACAGGCTGAAGAAAAGCTTCGATTGTTCCGCAACCTCATAGATCGCTCGAATGACTGCATTTTCGTTGTAGAGCCGAAATGGGGTCGTTTCCTCGACGCAAACAGCCGGGCGTGCGAAAGCCTCGGATACGGTCAAAAGGCACTATTAAGTACGATAACCATGAAAGACGTCGAAAAGTCCGGGCACGATGATTCACACTGGCAAAAGCAGATCGAGCTGCTCAAGCTCGAAAACGACGTGATTCAGGAAGGCGAGTACCGGCGTAAGGACGGCACGACATTCCCCGTGGAGACAAGCCTCAAGTTGGTGACACAGGAGAAACAAGACTACGTGATAGCCATCGCCCGCGACATCACCGAACGCAAGCGAGCCGAAGCCAAGCTCAGGGCGACACAGGAAAAGCTGCTCGAAACCGCTCGCGAGGTCGGCATGGCTGAAGTAGCTACCGGCGTACTGCATAACGCGGGCAACGTTCTCAACAGCATAAGCGTAACAGCCGAGTCTGTTCAGAAGAGGGTTCGCAACTCGAAGATATCCTACCTTTCCGACGTCACAAGGCTGCTCGAGGATAACGCAGAGGAACTCGGCAGATTCATGACTGTTGAGGAGCAAGGAAGGAAGATTCCCGAATTCCTGGCCAACCTGTCTCAAGAATTAATCGATGAGCAGCAACGCAGTCTGGAATCACTGGAGGCGCTGACAAAGCACATTCAGCATGTCAGCGAAATCATCCAACTGCAGCAGTCACACAGCAAGGCTACGGGGCTGGTAGAGCCGGCTTCAATAGCGGATATTGTGGAAGACACACTACAGATAAACGCCGAGGCACTGACGCGAAACGGCGTCGAAGTGAAACGCGATATTGCGAATCTGCCAACACTTCTGCTCGACCGCCACAAGCTCCTTCAGATTCTCACCAATCTGGTCAGCAATGCAACACATGCATTGGCCGCGAGTGATAAGGAAGAGAGAATTATCACAATAAAGGTGAGCGAGATAGAGACCGGCCGCTTACAGATCGAGGTATCGGACAACGGCGTTGGCATCCCTCCCGAAAATCTGACACGGATATTCGAACATGGTTTCACAACCAGGAAAGAGGGACACGGATTTGGACTGCACAGCACAGCCCTGTCGGTCAACGAAATGGACGGTTCGATAGAAGCCCGCAGTGACTACCCGGGCAAGGGCGCTGCGTTCACCATAGAGCTACCTATTCAAGCACAGGAGGCTGAAAAATGAATGACCTGGAGAGAGAGATGAATCACCGCATCCTGATAATTGACGACAATCTCAGCATTCATAAGGATTTCGAGACCATCCTCGTCGAGGAGGAAGAGAGTGCCAGTTTGAACGCGCTTAGAAGTGAAGTCTTTGGCGAAGAGGTCGCCAACCGCGTGGCCGGAAACAAGTACGAGCTTGACTTTGCGTCCCAGGGAGAAGAAGGATGTCAGAAGATCGCGCA
>LJTR01000400.1 GCA_001303465.1 Phycisphaerae bacterium SG8_4 | reverse complement strand
TTCCCATTCCGCCAGCTTCCGCATCGTATCACTTATGCCGTCGTCGTTGAATATCCCGGCGGCTTTGCGGTAGAACTTCGCGCCGTTGCGCTCAATCTGCTCGGCAATTTCGAAGACCTCGCACGCATCGAACGTATCTGGGATCATAGTAGCTTTCCGGGGCAGCGCGTGGCAGACGAATCACCACGAACCGACCACACTCGCGATTGCGCCGCCCTTAGCACAACCGGGTTCACTTTCCGCAACGACATCATATCGCATAGTGCCCCACGCATACCGGCTATGCCAGAGCCTCCAATTCTTTGCTCAGGATGGCAACGTGGTTGATTTCTTCCTTGATGATGGCCTGAACCTTGTCCCTGCCCGCCTCGGACGAGACAGATTGTTTCAAACCAACATAAAAGGCGATGGAATCCCGCTCGATACCGATTGCGAACTTCAGTATGGCTTCAGGGGTATCCTTGCCGGCCACCTTATCCTCAGGCTCAGAGTCAACATTGAAAACATGACCATCTGCCATCGCCCGCAGATACATCTGCGCCTGGCCGTCCGGATCGAAAACCAACGCATCGCCCTGGCCCTCTGCAAGTTCCGCCCGCATCGCGGCAAAGGTCTTCTCGTGTTCATCTTCCCACTCCGCGAGCCTGAGCAGGAGTTCTCGCACAGCCGGAAACTTCTCTGCCGCAGCGCGGTAGAACCTGCCGCCGTTTCTTTCTATCTGCTCGGCCATTTCGAAGATTTCATCTGCGTTGAAAGGGATGGCCATTGTTATTCTCCTTCGGCGGCGGGCGGGGTGAAGACCCTCTGGCCCAGTTCACGATCAAGCATGAACATCCCGCCGGGCGCGCTCTCGACCATCTTAAGCTGCTGGACCGCTGCGTCGGCGGATGCTTCTTCCTCGACCTGTTCGCTGACAAACCACTGCAAAAAGCTGTTGGTCGCGTGATCTTTTTCCTTAATCGACAGGTCCACTAGGTCGTTGATCAGGCCGGTGACTTTCTGCTCGTGCTCGTAAACGGCCTCGAAGACCGCCAGCGGCGAGTCCCACTCCGTCTGCGGCCCTTCTATCGCTTTCAGAGTGATCCTGCCGCCCCGCTCGTCGATGAAGTCGTAGATCTTCATCGCGTGCGTCATCTCCTCCTGCGTCTGCACGCGCATCCAGTTCGCGAAGCCGTTCAGGTTCTTCGACTTGAACCAGGACTCCATCGACAGGTAAAAATACGCTGAGAATAACTCGGCATTGACCTGCTCGTTCAGAGCTTCTTCCATCTTCTTGCTGATCATCTGCTATCCCTTCCACAACCCGTGAACATTGCAGTGCTCTCTGGCGCTGACCGAATCGGCCTCTACGCAGAACACGGCCTCCGGATCGACACCCGGTTCGAGGAACTGCCTGTAAGTCTTGCCGTCGGCCAGCAGTTCGATCCACTCGATAAGATGCTCCTCGGTCATCGGATGCGGCACAGAACCTACCTTGACCTTATAACCGCTGTCGATCTTCTCGATTACCGGCACGTGTTTTTCAGTTGCAGCATCGGCCGTCTTCTCTTCAAGAAGTCTCATCGACGCCCCGCAACAAATCAATGTCCCCTTGCCGCCGGACAGAACCTCAACGATGTTGCCGCACGCGGCACATTTGTAAATTTGTAGTCTTTCCGCCATGATCAATCCCTTTCAAAATTGGAGGATCTTAGTTCACGATCCCCGCTTCCTTGTGCTTTGCCAGGACTTCATCCGCAAGCCGGTCGATAGCGCGAAAAGCGGCTTCTTTCGGATGGCCCTTCGCCAATACCGGTTCGAGAAGTTCGACCTTGAGATTCGACATCAGCCCCGTGAGCTGCTCGACGGTCCTGCCGCCCCAGCCAAAAGAGCCGATGATGGATGCAAATTTCGCCTTCGGCCGGATGGCGTTAGCCATGAACGCGGCATAAGCGGCAGCCGGATGGGCCCCGGCCAGAACCGTCGGAGAGCCAATCACTATGGTAGCCGCGTCGACCAGTTCAATCGCGAGCTTGCCGAGATCCACCGTTGAAAGCTCGAACTGCTTGACCGTAATACCCCGATCCATCAGAGCCTCGACAAAATGTGAGACCATTTCGCCTGTACTGCCGTGCATCGAAACGTATGAAACCACGACTTTGTTCTTAACCGAGTCCGACACCCAGTCTTTGTACGCGTCCATGATGAACGCGGGCTTGTCATACGCCGGCCCGTGACTTGGACCGATAACCTCGATGTCCAACTCGTCGAGCTTGGCCAGGTTGGTCTTTATCTGCTTGCGGAACGGCATCATGATTTCGGCGTAATACCGCTTTGCAGCTTCGTAGACAGCCCCCTCGTCATCGACAAAGAGGCTGCTGGTCGCGAGATGCGCTCCGAAGAAATCACAGGAAAAAAGGACTTTGTCCTCGGGGACATAGGTGCTCATCGTCTCGGGCCAGTGAACCCACGGAGTATAGATAAACCGCAGTGTCTTATCGCCCAGCGACAATTCCTGCCCGTCCTCGACCGTAACAAATTTGCTTTCCTCAATAGCAAGCAGATCGATAAGCATCAGCTTGCATTTGGGATTCGTCACGAGCTTCGCATCCGGATACATCAGCAGGATATCTGGCAGAGAACCGGAATGATCCTGCTCGCCATGGTGCGAGACAACATAGTCGAGCTTATCCACGCCCAGCTTGACAAGATTGCCCAACAAAACGCTTGTCTCGGCCGGATCGACCGTGTCGAAAAGAACCGTCTTTTCACTGCCTCGCACTACGTACGCGTTGTAACTTGTGCCGTCAGGCAACGGTATCAGCCTGTCGAACAGCCGTGAATCCCAGTCGATTGCCCCAATGGAATAGACGTTTGGCCTAAGCTCTCTGTTCTTCATAAGTCCTTTACCGCTTCCAATGCTGCTTCGTAATCAGGTTCGTTCGTCAACTCGTCAACCACCTCTATGTAACGAAGCAGACCTTCTTTGTCCACAACAAATACCGCCCGGGCCAGGAGCCTGAGTCCCTCTATCAGGATGCCGTAGCTCGTGCCGAATTCCACATTGCGGTGGTCCGACAAGGCCTGGACGTTCTTGATGCCGGCGGCTCCACACCAGCGGCCCTGGGCAAACGGCAGGTCCGTGCTAATCGCCAGGACAACCACGTCGTCACCCAATGATGCCGCACGCTCGTTGAACTTCCGAATCTCCGTATCACAAACCGGCGTGTCCAAAGACGGAACCGCACAAATCACGCAGACTTTCCCCCGTAAGCCGGAAAGCTTCACTGCCGTTAGGTCATTCGCCAGTACTTCGAAATCGGGTGCCGGCTCGCCCACTTTGGGCAGAGTACCGGCAACTGTGAGCGGATTTCCCTCGAACGTAACGCTTGCTGCTGTACCTTCCATAATACACCTCACTTTCACTGATATGATATCACCCCGCTCACTCTAGCCGGAATACGCCTTTTTGAAATCTTCCAAAAGATGCCTGAGCTTGTCGACATTGCTCAAATCCGTCGTCTGCTTGGCCTTCATCGAATAGACGAGCATCTGATGGAGCAGAGTCAGCTTCTTGACATACGCGGCATTGGCCTTGGCATCTCCAGCCGGCGGAATCTTGACCCGCTGGGCCATGAAATAGTACGTCACGATGTGACTGATCTCATCGGCGTGTTCTTCCTTATTGTTGACCCAGCGCACGATCTGGTTGCCGTTCGGCGGATCCTGGTTCATGTTCTCACCGATTTGAACCATTGACTTCTCAATCGTCGTGATGTGCTCGGCAATCAGAGTAAACCGAGTATCGTCGCCATAAATCCCGCACGGCACCTGGCAGTGCGAATACGCCAGCGATCCAAAAGCAACAGCTACGGACAGTACTGCCAACAATGCAAGTCTTCTCGTGATTCTCTTTTTCATTTTCTTGCCCCTTTCCCTTCTCAAGGATGCCAGATTAGTAGTTCAGAGCATCCAGTTCGAAATATGCCTGCGGATGTGCACATGCCGGACACGCGTTGGGAGCCTCGGGGCCCTCGTGCACATAGCCGCAGTTCCTGCAAACCCACCTTACTTTTTCGCCACGCTTGAAGACGACTCCGTCGCTTATGTTTTTCGCCAGGGCCAGGTATCTCTCTTCGTGGCGTTTTTCGGCGACAGCGATGCTCCTGAACACGTTGGCTATTTCGCTGAATCCTTCCTTCTCTGCAACCTCGGCAAAGCCTGGATACATTTCAGTTGTCTCATAATGCTCGCCGGCCGCAGCTGCCTTCAAGTTCTCCAATGTCGAGCCAATTGTGCCGGCTGGGAACGCCGCCGAGATTTCGACTTCGCCACCCTTGAGGAATTTGAATTCTCGCTTGGCATGCTCCTTTTCCTGGTTCGCCGTCTCTTCAAAAATGGCCCCTATCTGCACGTATCCTTCCTTCTTGGCCTGGCTGGCAAAGTACGAATATCTGTTTCTGGCCTGTGATTCGCCCGCGAAGCCTGTCAATAGGTTTTTTTCCGTCTGACTACCTTTTAGTTCCATCTGATACCTCTCTTTCTCAAATATTTAACTAGACGCTGATTCTAATCACACAGATCGCATATCCCTTCAAGGTATACACTCTTCCGCAACACCGTGAATCTTCCTTCTATTTCTGCAGGTACGACGATATTATCAAAGGGCTCGTGGCAAAAATCAATAACCCTTTTGCATTTTACGCACCTAAAATGCTGGTGCTTCTCCAGATCACCGTCGAACCGCTTCGCATCACCCGAGCCTTCCACGATGAAGGCCGCGCCGATCTCATTTAGCGTCAGCAGAGTCCTGTTGACCGTATCCAATGACACGTTCGGGTAGATCCGCCGTACTCTCGCATGCAGCATCTCCGCCGAGGGGTGCTCATCGGTTCTGACAAGCTCGCGATATATCGCCGTCCGCTGTGGCGTGACCCTCAGACCCTTCTTCCTGCACAGGCTGGTGAACCAATTGGTTCTTTCTTCCAGATCCGCCGAGCTGATTGTTGTGGTTTTTACATTCATAGCGGCTACTATCTAGTAGTTACTCCTATTTGTCAAGTGGTTTCTCATTTTTTTCAAAGATTTTTTTATACCCGGATTTCCCAAGTAGTGCGTGATGAGCTGATCAAGATCGGAGCCAAAGCGGTCTCAGGCGTTTGCGGTGAGTTGTGTTTCAGACAACCGACGTGGTTGTGTGAAGGGCACTCTTTCGACAAATTCTCGACCGAATCGGGCGACCTAGAGCCCACCCGGAACTATATCGTAACAACTTGAGT
>LJTR01000399.1 GCA_001303465.1 Phycisphaerae bacterium SG8_4 | reverse complement strand
CCACACCTATCGTCATCTGCGCCCAGGCATCAGCGGGCTCGACCGTCGGCAGATACAACGAAGAATCCCTCAATTCGACCGACGAGAGTCCCACCGCCGTCACCACTTCGCGCGCGATGTCCACTGTGTTAGGCCCGTGGCGATAGTAGAGAACCAGTTCTAGAGTATCTACCGGCTCAACCGTCAGCGGCGGGAACAGACCGGAGACACCCACTGCCGCGGTCAGTCGGTAGTCATAGCCGACCTTGTACGTATGGGCCAGGTCCTGCTCCAGGGCATTGCCTGTCTGTGAACCCAAGAATGCCAGTTGGCTGCCGTCGGCGTTGACAACATGATCGGGACTTTCTGCGGCGGTGTTGGCGAAAACGCCCGTATTAGTACTGCCGAGCGTATCGAGGTCGATCTCGGTCCACTGATTTACGAGGGGCAGTGCCCCAAAGCCGTTGGGATCGACCAACGGGGCCTCGAACGAGGCGTTCTCTATCGCAATCGGCATGGGCGACGACTCGATAAGACGCACGTTGTCGATATCCCAGAATCCGCCCGGCTGCCCGACAGCTCGCAGGGCCACTCCGATAGCCTTGCCGGCCCAGGGACCTTCGGGCCGCACCGGGGGCAGATACAGGGTAAAATCCCTCAATTCGACCGACGAGAGTCCCACCGCCGTCACCACTTCGTATGCGATGTCCACTGTGTTGGGCCCCTCGCGATAGTAGAGAGCCAGTTCGAGGGTATCGACCGGCTCGGTCGCAGCCGGCGGGAACAGACCCGAGATACCCACCGCAACGGTCAGGCGATAGTCACGACCCGCGCGGTAGGTGTCGATCAAATCCTGTTCGAAGGCGTTGCCCGTCTGCGATCCCAGGAAGGCCAGTTGGCTGCCGTCTGCATTGACAATGTGATCGGGGCTGTCTGCAGGGGTGTTGGCAAATACGCCCGTATTAGTACTGCCGAGCGTATCCAGATCAATCTCGGTCCACTGATCCGCGAAAGGCAATGCCGGGAAGGCGTTGGGATCCACCGCCGGCGCCTCGAAAGAGGCGTTATCTATCACGATCGAGGCCGATTTGACAGGGGTGACGGCCCATGAACCGATTATTACCATTGCACTGAGGCAGGTTATACACCTTAACACGTTTTCTTCTCCTCCGAGCTGTATTTCTAAAAGCAGGTGGACTGGCTCAGCTACAGCGCCGAGCCTCTTTTCCAAGTATACAGGTTTGTCCTGAAAATTCAAGGCCTTCGGCTAAAGCACTCTTGCCAGGGCGAGAGGGACATTGAGCTTCGACCATGGCAGGTGGCTCATGGAATAGCAAATGCTCCCGGCAGGCAATCCTCTCAGCGACGCCCTCCACGGCCGCCGCGGTCAAAACCGCCGCGTCTGCCTCCCCCGTCGCCGCGAGAACCCGGTGAATCACGTCTGTCGTCTCTGCCCGTGTCGGTGCGAGCAACGCTTGTTTTGGCCCGACCCTCTTCGACCTTGATCGTGCTGCCGGCCAGATTCTTGCCGTTGAGTCCGCTGATAGCAGCCTGGCCCTCTTCAGACTCGGCCATCCCGACGAACCCAAATCCAACTGACTCGCCTGTGGCCCTGTTTCTGAGTATCTTGACGGACGAGACCTGGCCGAAAGATTCAAAGGCCTTGCGCAGATCGTCTTCAGTCGTCTCACCGGACAAGTTCCCCACATAGATATTCATTTCAATTTCCTTTCTCCAACTTCCAAGCCGGCCATTCCGAGTGTCGGCACCTTCTCGAGACTCACATGCTGCCACCTCATTCAAGTATTTCAGTGCCTGACAGGATAGCAAGGCGTCTGAACTCGGCTCGACTATAAGGCAAGACCGCCCTCATAGGAAGTTAATAATGACCGTTGCCTCAAGAAACCGGGGCCTATGCCAGACAAGCAGGCATAGGCCCCGAAATTATGCACCGCGCCATATCAGCGGCGAGATTTCCCGCCGCTCCAATTGAGCCGTCTGTTCCTGCAGCGGCTACCGATATAGCCGGATGTCGTCAAAGTACATCTGACCTGACCCGCCTGCTGCCGGGCTGTTCTTGGTGCCAAAGCCTATAGTGATAGTATTCACGTTGGCAAGGTTGACGCCCTGGTCGGCGAAGTTCTGTAAATCGATGACCCACTCGGTCCACTCGTCTATCTGGGCCGCGGCCGGATCTTCATGATACACTGCGGCATTTCCGTCAAGAGCGACAAACATCCGCTCGGCGGCGTTGGCCGGATCGCCGACGAACCACAGCGACAATCTTGCAACTGACTCTTCGGTCCAGTCACGTGGGTAAACCAGCGTAAGCGTCGCTTCTGAAGTCTTGAGGTTATTGTCGTAGAGGTACGGCATCGACTGAGCGCCGCCGTGGACAATAGTCTGCTCGGCGTAAGGGGGCAGATCATTGCCGACGAGCGCTCCGTTTGTCGTGGTGCCAAAGCCGTCTATCCACTTGTCGAATATCCTGTTGCTGGCCGGATCGGTTGGATCGAGGTCATTGTACGACTCAAAATCGTCCACGGCAATGAAATCCGCCGTCGTGAAGCTCCAGAGGTTGCCTGCCCACCGACCGTCGGGCGCGGTGCTGTCGAGTTCATCGACGCGCCAGTAGTAGGTGGTGTCCCAGGCGAGTTTACCTGGATCATAGCTCTCGGTGCCAATTGCTTTGGTGCCCTTGTACTCGGGCGAAGCGGTCGTGGCGTTTGCAACTGCATCGGCGTCGGTGCCGAAGTATACCTCGTGCGAGGTGGCTGAGTCTCCCGCACTCCAGGTGAGGACAGCCGTCATGCTTGCCCCCGTGCTGCCGTTGGCCGGTCCTGGGGTGTTGGCCTTGACCGGCAGAGAAAATGCAGCTTGGGGAATCACCTGTTCATCCCGGACAGTGCCGGCCCAGGACAACTGGGCATTTGCCCCAGCTACGCTTTCGTAGTACTCCATCCGAATGGAATGACTTGTGCCTGCGATAAGTTCGATCGGATCGCTCTGGCCTGTGCCGGCCTCGTCCCAGTGGTCGACAATCAGCTCGCCGTCCAAGAACAATCTGAAGCCGTTGTTGGCGTTAATACTGAACGTATAGGCGTCCGTAATATCCACTTCGAGTTCGCCGCTCCATCGGGCTGAAAAATCATCGACGGCAATGGCGGTATCAGGAGAGTTTTCGCCCGGCACGTCGCCGCTGCCCCAGTCAAAGTCGATCTGGGGATCCACGCGGGTCACCACCGGTTCGCCGGCAAGATCTCTGTTGTCGAAGTATTCAGCCTTGAGGCCGCCGCCGTCTCTTGCGACCGTGAAGCTCCATACATTGCCTGTGTGCGTGGTCGCGCCGTCGAACTCGTCGACCCGCCAATAATAAGTCTTCTCGCGTTCGAGCGTTCCGGGAGCATAGGTCAGTGGCGATTGAGGCGGCCCGGCTGCGGCGCCGCTGACATCGTCGAAGTTGTCGCCAAAATGTACGGTGTGCAGTTTACCGTTCAAACCGGGCATCCACTCGAGAACGACGTCAGGGTCCACGAACTTGTCGCCGTCCGGCGGACTTGGCGCGTAGGCGATTCTCGGTGGAACCGTAAAGCTCCAGACATCGCCTTTCCACGGACTGTTCGGTTCGGCGTCATTGACCTCATCTACTCGCCAGTAGTAGGTCGTTCCGGGAACTAGGCCGTCTGGGTAGGGAAAACCCGGAAAGCCGACGACAATATTGCCCGAGGGCTTGTTGCCGCGGAACGTATCGCCGAGACCGTCATTCACGTCGTCGAAGTTGTCACCGAGATAAAGGTCGTGCGATACGGCGAAATCGCCAGCCATCCAGTCGAGGTCTACCCACGTATCCTCATGCAGGGCCCCGTCGGCGGGGATTGGATTTACGGCACTCGTACGATCCTGGAAGGGCGGTTCGGCACCGAAATATACCCGATCAATCCATACCTTTGTATTCAGGTCACTACCAGCCATGCCCCAATATGCACCCTTAAGCATCAAGTACATATTTACAGACCAACCGGGATGGTCGGGGGTCCCTTCGTCTTGATGTGTGTATTCGAAAACGTACTCCTGCGGATCGGTGGTTAATTGTGCCCGCGTCAAGAAGACGTCGATATACGAAGGACCTTCCGGCTTGTAGAGTTGTATCAGTACGACCATCTCCCTTTCCTGGTCAGACTTGGCTATGAAGCCGAGAGGATATGTCTGGCCCTGCACAAGCCGAGATATTGTCTGGAAAATCCCTATGGAAGAAGCTGCCGACGCATCGGTAACATCCAGCAATACCGCATTGTTCCCTGACAGGGCACCACTTTGGACAACCTCCCTAGTGAATCCAACAGACCCGTACGACCCCCATGAAGTGAGACCATCGTCAAACTCGCTGTTATTAAACTGATTTTCCTGAGCCTGGGACATCGAGCCAGACAGCACACAAACCAGAATAAACGAGATTGAGAAAAACAACTTCTTGGACATGATGATCCTCCTTCGAGTGAAAAATTCACAGCAGCTTTTGCATTTGCAGCACTATTTGGTATGTCCTCCGAGTCCGGGACAATTATCAACGACTTGTCACTACCTCCCTGCCTTCCAGCACCGAACGCGAACGGCCCGTCGAAAACCAGGAACCTTCTGATAAGTCGCAGGGGCCTTGCGTCCTGAAAGATCGAAAACCCACAGATTCCGAGTACCCCCCCTTATAACAGAATACGCACCTCCTGGTCAAGCAAAATGTCGAGCTATTGGTCGAGTCATTGGCGAGTATTGCTTGTGCGAGACACCGGTCCGGGTCTGGTCGATACGCAATCGGAATTGTGCAAAAAGGCGAGAGGCCTGACATTCGGCCCGGCATTGCTAATAGGAACGGAACAGTCAAATACGGCCTGAAATCAAACTTTAGCTCCACCGAAGCCAGTTGTTCTACTGTTGACTTCATCGACAAGAAAGGCGCGAGAGTTTACATGAAAACCTGTGTATTTTGACTCCGTTGTGCGATAATTCGCCTTTCCAGGTTAATATAGAAGCTCATCCAGCACGAGGTGCTGTTGGCCCTTGACAACCGCGATTGCTCCCAGTAACAAAGAGTTCTTGCTTGTCTTATCGCTCGCAACCACTTTTTGCAGATTCTTTGGTCAGCGCTGCGACAAAATGAGAATACCTCTCAATCTGCATATTTGCCATTACAGACGACCCACACGGTCCCACACAAGGATTTGTGGCATCGACAACTCGCTGTCCGTTCGGGTCCTTGCTCTTGCGAGCATCCTGCGGCGGGAGGGGCC
>LJTR01000026.1 GCA_001303465.1 Phycisphaerae bacterium SG8_4 | reverse complement strand
CTCGGCGGCCCCGGCGCTCGTGCAATCGCCGGTATGCTCGTGATTCTGTGCGCGTTTTTCTTTGTGACGGTCTCGTCGAGAATTGTCGGGCTGGTAGGCGTCACGTCCAATCCGACAAGTGGAATGACTATCGCCACGCTGTTGCTCACATCATCGGTCTTCCTCCTGCTTGGCTGGACCGGCACAATGGGCAAAGCCGCAGCTATCACCGTAGGCTGTGTGGTGGCGATCGCCGCGTCGATTGCCGGCGACACCTCACAAGACCTCAAAACGGGATTCCTGCTTGGCGCCACTCCCAAAAAGCAACAGATCGGCGAATTGATTGGAGTGCTTACATCAGCAGCGTTCGTCTGCCTGACCGTGATCTTCTTGCACAAGGCCTATGGCTTCGGGACCGAGGAACTGCCGGCTCCGCAGGCCACTCTGATGAAAGTCGTGATAGAGGGTGTCCTGGAACGGAACCTGCCTTGGCTTTTCGTTGGAATCGGCGTCGGGATAGCGCTGATTTGCGAGCTTGTGAGAATTCCAAGTCTGCCCTTTGCAGTCGGTGTCTATCTGCCCGTTTCCACGATGGTGCCGGTCTTTCTTGGCGGGCTTCTCCGGTTCTTTGCCGAGAAAGAATCCTCCAGCGAAGAAGAGACGTCACTACGCAGAGAAAAAGGCGTACTGCTCGGCTCGGGTCTTGTCGGCGGCGAAGGACTTCTGGGCGTTGGGATTGCCGGCGTGGCGGTGATCCTAAAACGCGCGCCCAAAGGGATAGGCTATGAGTGGGCCGGCTGGCTGGCGCCGATCTTCAGCACTCTGGCACTTGTGTTGCTCGCCCTGACTTTCTGGCGTATGATAAAGAAGGCCTGAGTCTGCTGCTCAGGAAGAACCTCCCGACAGCATCTTCTGGAAATCCTTCTTCGACGGCCGTGGACGAATCCTATTGGGCAGCGGCTTCCCGGTCTCGCGGTCGAATTCGTCCGGCGTCCGGATTTTGGGGATTCGAAAATCCGTGCGCCTGGACCAGTCGTCCAACGCCCGGCGATGCTCGTCGAGCGTCTCGGTGCATCGGGGATCATCCACCAGATTGTGCAGCTCATGGGGGTCGTTTATGGTATCGTAGAATTCCTCGGCCGGGCGCGGTTTGACAAAGCATGCCATTTGATTCTGGTTGAGTTTGCCCTGGGCTAGCAGGCGCCGCATCGCGGCAAAGGTGATACTTCGACCCACATCTGCCGGCGGGGTGGCGGGCAGATCCCTATAGTCGTTGCGGATGTACTTGTAGCGAAGCGACCGCACGGCCCGTCCCAGATCCTCGTAGTCGTGCCAGTGATCTTCGGCGAAGACGTAGTCGCGAATCTTTTGCTCAGGCTCTTTCAGAAGCGGCGAGAAGTCGCGTCCCTGAAAACACGACGGCGCGCTTAGCCCCGCAATCGCAAGGACCGTCGGGGCAATATCCACCGAGCTGACCAGTTGCCCGCAGAGACTCCCCCCTCTAACCCCGCGGGGCCAGCGCACGATCCAGGGTGTCTTGATGCCGCCGTCGTACAGCGTGGTCTTGTCCCTTGGGAAAGGCCGGCCGTTGTCACTGAAGAAAAGGACAAAGGTGTTCTCTTCAACCCTCTGCTCGCCTAGTTCGTCCATGATCCTGCCAACATAACTATCGAGCCTGGCGATTTCGTCATAGTAGAGTGCGAGGTCCTTTCGCACCTCCGGGACATCAGGAAGATAGGGAGGGACCACTACGTCCTCCGATCGGTGCGGGTCGGGGATTATCCCTTGCTCATAGTCACGGTGTGGATCGAGCGCAGCAAGCCAGAGAAAGAAAGGCCTGTCTTTGGGCCGGGCCTGCAGCGTCGAAAGCCAGCGCTCGCAGCCGCTCTTCTCGGCGGCAACCATAGCCGGCTGCGATCCACCCGCGCCGCTCGGAAGCTGAAAACCCGAGACATCCGCTTCGTGGACTACGTCGAAACGATTGCGGACCTCGTTACCGAAGTGCCACTTGCCGGCGGAGGCAGTCCAGTAACCAGTGTTTCTCAACAACTCCACGAATGTCTGCTGCTCTGCCGGCAGCGGCCAGTGCAGTTGCTCGGCGTCGGTGCAGTGCGGGTAGCGGCCGGTGATAATGCTGGCTCGGCTCGGACTGCAGGAACTGGCCGTGAGGAAGGCGTTTGTGAAACGCATGCCTCCGGCGGCAAGCTTGTCGATGTTGGGAGTTCGTATCCTGCGATGGCCGTATGCCCCGCAGTCGTCCCATGCCATGTCGTCGGCGATGATGAGCACTATGTTGGGCCGGTCATCCGGCACCCGTGCCAAAGACTCTAAATTCCACAAGGCCGCTCCGGCGGTGGAGCCGCCGATTAGTTTGATGAATTGACGTCGTTGCATCACTTTGCCCTTGAAGTCTGAGAACGTACCAAATCCTTGAGCGGCCTCTCTACTTTCCGGCCGAGATATCATAGACCATCATCACGTCACCATGTCTGATATACAGACGCCCGTCGGCTATCGAAGGATGCGCCCAGTGCTTGCCCTCGCCGGCTGTGATTCTGAAGGAGCTGACAACATTGAAACCATCCGGCGTTGCCTTGGCAAGTCCTACGTCTCCGGTGTCTTCCGCGTAGCAGTAAAGCATGCCGTCGGCGTAAATGGTCGAGCCTTTGTTACCCTGCCAAGAACTGTCGTACATGAGCTCTCCAGTGTCCCAGTCCAGAGACGCCCAGTTGCCGCGTGTCATGCTCTGGAAATTGGCGCCGTAGATATATCCGTCAACCAATACTACACCGCCGTGATGGACGTCCAGCGTACGGTCTGTCCATTCTCGCGTGATCATGGTCGGATCGGCCGAAAGCTGCACCATGGCGCCGCCGTTGTCATAGCCGCTTGTTGTATAGATTCGACCGTCGAAATAGAGAGGCGTATTTGCGTTGACCACCCTTGATCGGTCGGTATGATAGTCATCAAAAGGATCCTGCCACAGGAGCTTGCCCGTTTCGGAGTCTATCGCTACCACCGAGTCCGGCAGCATCGTGACAATCATTCTATTGCCCCTGTACTCAATCGCTACCGGATTGCAGTATGCCGAGCCCTGATTCAAATCCTTACAGGCCCATATAACGTCGCCGTCGTTTTTATCCAGAGCGACCACGCTGGCCTTTTTGCCGCCCGGCGTGGCGATCACCTTCGAGCCGTCGACGAGCAGACACTCGGATATGCCCCACCTGGGGAACTGGCCGTCAAACTCTTTGAAGACATCTCTCGACCAGACCAGCGCTGCGGTCTTTGCATCGAGGCAATACACCGTGCCCAGCCCGCTGAGGAGGTACAGCCTTCCGTTGTTGACCGTCGGTGTCGAGCGAGCCGCCGGGTACGACTTGTTCCACTCCGGACCAAATGCTGCTTTCCACTGCCGTTTGCCGTCCAGATCGAAACAGAATACATAGCCGTCGGCGCCGTGCTTGCCGGTAGTGTAGACGAGGGACTCGGCGATTGCCGCCGAGGAATATCCAGCCCCCAGGCCATTGACAGACCAGAGAAGCTTCGGCCCGCCTTCGGGCCACTTTTTGAGCAGCCCCGTCTCACTTGACTTGCCGTCGCGATTCGGACCGCGAAACTGCGGCCAATCCGCAGCCGTACAGACCGACGCCATCACGCCGATTACGGACAATGCCGGCAAAGAAATTCGCAGTGCTGCGGTGAACTGTGCTTTCTTCCTTTTCACACCCTACCTTTCATTGAAACGTTAAATTCCTTATCATTGCGTAGCGGGATGGTCGCCCAACATACCGATCAGCCTGTCTATTGTCAACACGGCGCATCCTTCGTAGTGATTGTTTACGTTTACTATCACCTGTCTGCAACGCTCAATCTGACGCTTGACAATCTGTGCGATAGAGTTGAGTGATTCATCTTTACCAGCGACGATCCGGTCCCATTGATTGCCTGTCAGCTTCTCAATCTTTTGTCGGTCCGGTCCCATCAGACGGATTACCGAGACGTCGCCTGATGACGTATCGAACCTCTCGGCTACTTCGGCAATGGGGGGCATGTAGTACCCTTCGAGCAGAACGGGATTGATATGTAGATCTTTGAGAAAGTCAAACCAACTCCGTCTGAGATAGTTTGGATTTCTTATTTCCACCGCATAGTCGAATCCGTCGGGGGCACGATTGAAGAACTCGCCGAGTTTGTCGATGAAGGCCTTCAGAGACGGCATCTTTTGGCGGTTGAGATATTCGAACTGGAACATCACCGGGCCGAGCTTATCTGCCATAGGCTCCAGGATTTCGAGGAATTGCTTTAGCAGATCCACATTGAGAAAGTGCGGATTCGGTTTGTTCGCGAGATGCCGATTTCGTGCGGACTGCTTTGCGTAATGATGAGTGAGCGTGATCGAGTTTGGGGCCTTGACAGTAAAGAGAAAATCGTCGCCGACACTCTCGGAGTATGTTTCGACCGTCCTAGGATCGGGTAGTTTCACCCCGGCGCCGAACAAACTCCAGAACCACTGGTCGATCTCGACGGTATTGTAGTGCCGGGCGTAATCGGTTAGATAATGGTGGGGCGAGTATTTCTTGTCGGGATCGTAGATCAGACCTTTCCAGGAATCATATTTCCATGAGCACGTCCCTATCCTGAGGTATGGGCTGAGCTTATCAGGCACTCTCGGCATAATGTACTGCGATTCCCTCGCTCCTGCTCAATTCATTGCTCTTTTCCTGAGGCCTCACGAAGGGCCTTTAGGAATTCCGGAGGAACCTGCATTCCCAGACTTTGTGCTCTGCGGACATTCCCCCAGGCCTCGTCATATTCACCCTTGTTGTAGTAGGCGGTCGCGCGACCGACATAGGCCTCGGCAAACTTCCAGTCTATCGCAATGGCCTTCGTATAGTCTGCGATGGCCCGGTCGTTGTCGCCCTTGTCCCTGTAGGTGGTCCCGCGATAGCTGTAGGCCAGAGCATCTCTGGGGTTTATCTCGATGGCCTTGCTGAAATCGGCGATGGCCCGGTCATACTGGCCCCGCAAGGCATATACAAGACCGCGGTCGTTGTAGACGAAGGCATCCGCCGGCCTTATCTCAAGAGCTTTGCTGAAATCCAAAAGGGCCAGGTCATATTGGCCCCTGTAGTTGTAAGCAGTCCCGCGGCTGTGGAAGACTTCGGCGTTTTTTGGGTCTATCTCGATGGCTTTGGTGAAGTCGGATATGGCCCGGCCGTGTTCGTTGGTAAGGGCATACGTAACCGCACGCTCGTTGTAGGCGGCAGCGTTTCTTGGATCTATCTCGATAACCTTGGTGAAGTCGGCAATAGCCCTATCGTATTGACCCTTGTCACTGTAGATGCGGCCACGGCTGTAATAGGCCTTGGCGGACTTGGGATTGGCCTCGATGGCCCTGGTGAACTCCGAGATGGCCTGGTCATGCCAGCCTTTCTGCATGTACCTCTGGCCCAGATAGTAGGATCTGTCTCCACATCCGGTGAACAACAGACAGACAACTATCGGTGATACGTACCGCACATAAACTCCTTTCAAATCCGATTGTTTTCACATAACATTATAGCCTGGTCATATGGAATTGAAGAGCAAAAAACCTGACGCCCGGTGTACGTCCGGGATGGCGGGATTCAGGATGTCAATAACGATCCACTCTCGGGAGCGAAAATGGAATACGCGGTGGGCAAAACGGGCAGAATAATAGCAGCCAGATTGTTCGAAGGCGAAGACCTTTACGAATCCATACACGATATCGCTACCGCTGAGAACGTCAAATCGGCGGCGGTATTGATTACGGGCGGTTTCAGGCGAGCCAACGTTGTTGTCGGACCGGCACAGGAGAAACCCAAAATCATCCCCGACTACAAGGATTTCGCCGGGCCGGGCGAGGTGCTCGGAGTGGGAACGATCTATTGCGACGACACTGGGCCAAAGCTCCACATGCATACCGCGATCGGCAAAGCGGACCAGGTGATGGTTGGCTGCCCGCGCGACGGAACAAAGGCATTTCTGATTCTCGAAGTGACGATAATCGAAATCGAAGGCTTGAATGCACGCAGAAGGCCCGACGAGAATACGGGCTTTAACCTCCTGCGTTTCGAATGATCAAAGGTGTCACATGTTTAGAACTAAAAGTAACATGACCGCATTTGTTTTGCTCCTGGTATCAACCGGCGTTGCCTGCGCGGGAGCTGAAAGCATCGCCCGAGATGCGAAGGTGACCGTTTCGTCGCAGTTGAACGATCAGTACAACGGTAGTCTGGTCACCGACGGCATTATTGGGCTCAGAGACTCCGGCGAGTGGGCGTGCAAGGGACAAACAGCCTTCTGGGGATATGTGAAGTACCCATGGGTACAGCTGGACTGGCCGCAGCCGCAGTGGATCGAGAAGGTTATTCTGTACGACCGCCCGGCTCTGGACGAACATCTGGCTGGGGGCAGACTTGAATTCAGTGATGGCAGCGAGATTACTGTGACGACGATTCCAAATGACGGAACAGCTAAGTTCGTTGCATTCGAACCGCGGCAGGTGACCTGGATTCGCTTTGTCGCCACTGACGGAGACGGCAAGAACCTGGGTCTTTCGGAAATAGAGGTCTATCCGGCGCCGAGAACTTATCGCGACTATGTCTCATGGGTCGATCCGTACATTGAGACAGCCCGTGGACGATGGTTCTTTTTCTCTACGGCAAGCCGTCCTTTTGGAATGATATGCGCTGCGCCGCATACGCGGAACAAGAATCAATGGGGCGGCGGTTACAATTACAACTCGACGGAGGTTCTCGGTTTCGGCCAGATTCATGCATGGATGCTCTCGGGATTGGAGATTATGCCCATTACGGGGACGGTGGATCCCACGAAAGGCGAGCAGGGCTGGAAGTCGAAATTCTCCCACGATGATGAGATCGTCCAGCCCGGTTATCATCGTCTGTTTCTGAGAGACTACAAGATATGGGTCGAGATGACGTGCACCGATCGCGTCAGTTTCTATCGCCTTGGATATACCGAAGACTGTTCGGCCAGGATCCTGGTGAACCTGAGCGGCTATCTGGGCGGCATCACCATGACGGATGCTTCGGTATCCAAAGTAAGTGACACTGAGATTGAAGGATCTTTCAGTACGATCGATCGGCTGTGGGGCGGCCCGAAAGACGTCAAGATATTCTTCGTAGTCCGTTTCGAGAGGCCATTCAAGAAACTCGATGCATGGAAGCGCGGCCGGCAGATCAACGACACATCGGCCGTTGAAGGCGACGACATTGGAGTAGCCGCCCTCTACGATATTAAGGCTGGTGACATCCTCGGGATGAAGGTCGCGATTTCGTACACCTGCATTGCCAATGCCCGCAACAATCTCGTTTGCGAATGTGACCACTGGGATTTTGACCGCGTCAGGCAGGACGCCAGGAAACAATGGAATCGGTGGCTGGGCAAGATTGAGGTTAAAGGAGGTACACGGGAGCAAAAAACAAAGTTCTACACAGACTTGTGGCATGTGCTGCTGGGGCGGCACAAATTGAACGATTTCAGCGGCGACTATCCTGACTACACGCAGGGCAAGCGGATTCGAAACCATACGGATGCGCCGCTGAAGGTCAGGGCTCTCCCTAGAGACAACAGCGGTAGGGTCAGATACAACATCTATAATTCGGACGCGCTCTGGCTCACCCAGTGGAATCTTAACGTTCTCTGGGGATTGGCGTGGCCCTCGGTGCTCGATGATTTCTCGGCGTCACTCGTCCAATATGCCGATAACGGAGGCCTGCTGCCTCGCGGGCCCTGTGCAGGAGGGTACTCCTATATCATGACGGGATGTCCCTCGACGAGTCTGATTGTGAGCACGTATATGAAGGGTCTGCTGAAGAAGGTAGACGCCGAACACGCCTACGATCTGATGCGGCGAAACCACATGCCCGGAGGAATGATGGGGACGAATGTCCATTACATCAACGAAGGCTTCTCCCCGGGCAATGCAGGTACAACCCTCCAGTGGGCGTTCGAGGATTGGGTGTTGGCGCAAATGGCTCGAAAACTGGGCAAGACAGCAGACTGCGAATACTTCCTCAAGCGCTCGGCCGGCTACAAGAAGCTCTACCATCCGGACGTGGGACTGCTGCTGCCAAGAAAAGAGGACGGCTCATGGCTGCACACCGACCCACTCAGCGGCAGAGGCTGGGTGGAAGCCAACTCCTGGCAGGGAACGTGGTCGGTTTCGCACGATATCACCGGTTTGGCCGAACTTATGGGTGGTCGTGACAGGCTTTGCGAGAAGCTGAGTTTTGCCTTTGAAAAGGCCGCGCCGACAGACTTTGTCTTTGCCTATGGCGGCGGCTATGTCAGCTACGCGAATCAGCCCGGCTGCTCGAATGCCCATGTATTTAATCATGCGGGCAAACCCTGGCTCACGCAATACTGGGTCCGCAGTGTAAATGAACAGGCCTATGGAGCTGTCACGCCTGACGCCGGATACGGGGGGCACGATGAAGACCAGGGGCAGATGGGCGGCGTCAGTGCCCTGATGTCGATCGGATTGTTCAGTCTGCGCGGCACGACCTCGCAGGACCCCATATACGAGATCACCTCACCGGTCTTCGATCAGATCGTGATTACCCTGGATAACGACTACTATCCGGCCAATCAATTCACCATCAGGACGTACGACAATTCGGCGGAGAATTGTTATATCCAAAAGGCAAGGCTCAACGGCAGGCCGCTGGATAGATGCTGGTTCTACCAAAGGGATTTTGCGGAGGGCGGCCTGCTAGAACTCTGGCTCGGGCCCGTGCCGAATCGCAACTGGGGAGTAACAGATTTGCCTGCTGCGGCATCGAGCGGCAGATGAAGAACTTCAGCCTGGGGAGACAACCATGAACGGATCTGCAAAGAACGCATACATTCTCACATCTGTTTTGATTCTGCTTTCCGGCACCTCTGCTATAGGTGCACCTGATGTTTCGGCAGGATGGCAGAAGAGGACGTCTGTAACAATCACAAATGGAGATCTATCCGCTCTCTTCAGGGACAACTCCGCATCACCTAAGATTCTCAGCGGAATTCAGTCTCTCTTCAGCACGAAGGGCCCAGGCAATTTTGACGCCTACGATCCGAGCGCAGAAGGAGCTTCAGCGGGGATGAACTTCGAGCATATCATCTCAGGTCACAGAAACAGCTCGAACAAGTTCACACCCCGGCATGGGAGGTATGATCTCTTCCAGTTGCCCGAAAAGAATTCTGTTGTCCTGGTGAGGGATCGAAAGGACAGCCCGTGGGACGTTTCAAGCTCGCTGACCTACAGAGTGACGGCGCCTCACTACATTGATGTGGAGTTCCGCTGCAAAGCGCACAATCCGAGTCTGTTCGCAAAGCGCCGGTGGGCCATCTTCTTTTTTGCCAACTACATGAATGATGTAAAAGATGTCGCACTGAATTTTCTTGGCATCGAGCGGGCGGGCGGGCAAGAGAAATGGATTGCCGCTGATGCTCCGAAAGGCCATCCAGACTGGAACTGCGGCGGCACATACCGCCACGTCGAGGCTGCGCCTCTTGAATACGACGAGGACGTCGATTTCAGGCTGAACTCATGGAGCTATGACTATCCACGCTTTACCAGGCCGTTCTACTACGGACGTGCGGCACAAGGCATGGTCTTCATTCTCATGTTCAATAAGACGTATTCAGAAGATGACCAGATCCGGTTTAGCCTTTTCAAGTTCAAGGTTCCGAGGCATCCGCGTCCTGCGTGGGATTTCCAGTATGTCGTGAACAAGGTTGAGAAGGATCGAGAATATGGATTCAAGGGGCGCCTGGTCTGGAAACAATTTGCCAGCGCAGTGGATTGCCTTGGAGAATACGAAAAGTGGCAACGGAAGGAAGCCTCGACAGAAAATTGAGATGCGATATCATGATCTCGAGTGCAGCCTCACTCATGCCCGGTCGAGAAAACCAGTTCACTCGATACGACCGCATCCCGATTATCGCCGACAGTGAGAAACCAGATTGTCGCCTCATCTGGCAGTGCCGGCGAGACGATCCGATTGCCCTCTATACGAGCAGGTAGAGTCTTCCAATCCAGCTTGTTGATTGGCGTGGTTCCTGTGGTGTAGTGCAGGTTCGAAGAGGTGAGGGCTGTCTTGCTGGTGACCTTTGCGCGGACCTGGCCACCAGCTTCGTGCGGTTCCAGGATAGTCGGCAGCCGAACAGCACCCAGCAGATACTGGTCGATAAAGATGCCGATTTCCTTCGGAGCCCAACCGTGCTCGTGACTATGCGGCATATTGACTGTGATCCGGAGGTTGCGCTTGCCCTTAACGAGTCCGTATGTCTTAGAATAACTGTCGAGCGGATAGGCAAAATCATTAGTGCCGTTAACAAAGAACACGGGCATTCTCGCTGATCCGACATACATGGAGGGGTCCCATAGCTGGACCCATTTGTCTTTTTGCTCGGGACTCATCTTCGCAAACCGGCCCAGCCAGGTACTGTTATCATGCAGGAAGCCACAGCCGTATACAGGCACCGCAGCCTTAAAACGATTGTCGAGTCCGGCCACAATGCATGTCAGGTAGCCGCCCCAACTTATTCCAGTGACGGCAGTTCGACTTGAATCGACCTCATCGAAGCTGCGCACGAGTGAATGGGCCAGAATAACATTTGAAACGGCATGGTAAGTCCACTGCTCTTGCAGAGACTGGTCGATAGCACCGAATTTTTCGTTGTCACTTTGGCCGGGGCCTCCGTCGGGCAATCGTTTGCGATCCGGTCCGCAGCCGGCAAGATCCATAGAGATGGCTGCGTACCCACGTCTGGCCCACAACTCGGCCCACTGGCCGAAGGCCGTTCCGCCTCCCCCGTGCACCAGCACAACTGCCGGAAAAGTCTTGTCCTGGGCGTCTTCGGCGCCCAACGTGGCGGGGCTGGCATAGTAGGCGAATACGCGCGTTTGCCTGTTCTGATAAGGTTCTCCATCATAATAGAGCGACCACACCGAACTGTCTTGCTTGGCCCAATTGTAGTCTGGCGGCTCGCTCAGAGCGCCCAGATCCCACGGCATAGTCGCAGGAAGAGTTCTTGACGGACGAATGACGTCGCTGTCGTGCTTGAGCGATTCGCAGCCTGCGTTGGCCAGCAGCATCAAAGAGCACAAGAGCAATCTTACTCGCAGACTTCTCAAAATCACTTTGACGTTCCTTTCTCAGCTTTCCGGGATCACAACAAATATCTGTCAGAGAGATTCCTTTACACGATTGTCCTGACAAGAGAACCTCAACCAATTGAAGACGTATCTTCGCTTGGACTGTAAATGGAAAAGGCTGGTTTTGCAGAACCAGCCTTTGCGCAAGATCAAAGATGAATATTCTGAATCATGTCAGAAGCTGTACGACATGCCCAGTGTGACCCAGGTTTCGTCCTTGTCAGGGTTGATAGACTTATCCATTGTCACCTGGTAGTAGAGCCCCGGAGTAAGAAGAACATTCTCGGCCAGCTCAAAATCGGTTGCGATCCCGAATACCGCATTCGTCCAGTCATGGTCCACACCTATTCCCCGCGGATCAACACCATCGTTGAAGACAGCTTCCGAGTGCAGCCTCAAAACCTGCTCGGGCGTCTCCGGCAACAAACCCTCAATCGGTATGCCGTAATCGAGCATGAAGATGTGGGCAAAACCCGAAGCAGTTCCAGCGGTGAGACCAGGGATGTTCTGGCTCCCAACAAACGAACCGCTTTCGGCCGGCCACAGCTTGACCAGAACATAGGACGGGACCAGACCTTCGACCGCCAGAATATTCGGCCAGGACAAAAGTGCGGCCATCTCCTGCAGATCCACATCACCTGACAATCCCGCGGGGATACCGTCCAAAGGGGCATCCGGGTGGTAGAAATACCTCCACCAGACCATGTACTGGGTGGCAATAGCTTCATCGGGGCAAATGGCGTTCTTATAGAACAAGGTAAAGTCCCAGCGTTCGGTGGTTTCGAACCCGCTTGAATTGGCCCTGTGACCCTCTGCGCTCAGACCTAAGCCGGTGCCATACAAGTCCAGCATAAGCGACGGCTGAAATGCGCTCTTGTCCCCATAAACATCGATGCCTCGCCAGAGGTACTTGCTCTGATACGTCATGTCGAGCACACCGTGCAAGTCTCCTTCTTGGGCCTGCGCCAATCCTCCTGCAGCCAACAAAATGACCATCGCTACCAATACTCTCTTTCCCATAATCTTCTCCTTTCAAAAAGCCATCATGCCTAAGCGTTACTCATTAACGCATATTGCCCCACACGGGGCACACAGTCAAGACAAGAATCAAACATTTTACCATCTTCCACTTTTTCTGATTTCCGCCTTGGGCAGATTATCGAGGACCTTGGTATATTTCTGCAATTCTTCCTGCGGCAGCTCATAGTCAGTGAGCTTGCCGGAAAGATATGCATCATAGCCAAGAAGGTCCATCAGGCCATGGCCGCTATAGTTGAACAAGATCACCTTTTCCTTGCCTTCGTCTTTTGCCTTCTTGGCCTCATCAATTACCGCTGCGAGTGCCTGGCTGGTTTCAGGAGCGGCGATAAAACCTTCCGTTCTGGCCCATGTCACTGCAGCGTCATAGGACTGTAGCTGATGGTATGCTCTGGGTTCCAACAGACCTTCTACGATTGCCTGGCAGACCAGCGGGGCCATGCCATGATACCTTAGTCCTCCGGCATGAATTGGAGGTGGTATGAAGGCGTGTCCGAGCGTGTGCATCGCCAGCAGTGGCGTGGTGCAGGCGGTATCTCCGAAGTCATAAGCAAAAGGCGCACGCGTCATAGTCGGGCAAGCCGTCGGTTCAACCGGGATGATTGTAATATCTGCACCATTGATCTTGTCAGCCACAAACGGGAATGACAAACCTGCGAAGTTGCTGCCGCCTCCGGCGCAACCGATGACCGTATCGGGCAGCTTCTCACCGATGCTCTCCAACTGCTTCTTTGCCTCGAGGCCTATTATCGTCTGGTGTAGCAACACATGATTAAGCACACTGCCGAGAGAATAACGCGTCTTGCCTGTCGTGTCAGTCACCGCTTGCTCGATAGCCTCGCTTATGGCGATTCCCAGGCTGCCCGGCGTATCGGGCATTTCCTCCAACACTTTTCTTCCGGCATTGGTCTCGGAACTCGGGCTGGCGACGCAGTTTGCCCCCCAGACCCCCATCATCATCTTCCTGAATGGCTTCTGATCGAAGCTTATCCTGACCATAAATACCTTGCATTCGAGTCCCAACAGTTTGCAGGCAAAGGCCAGGGCACTGCCCCACTGACCTGCTCCGGTTTCGGTTGTAAGTCTCTTGATGCCGAACTGCTTGTTGTACCAGGCCTGGGCAACGGAGGTGTTTGGCTTGTGACTTCCCGGCGGGCTGACACTTTCGTCCTTGAAGTATATGCGCGCCGGCGTCTCGAGGTACTGTTCCAGATACACCGCTCTGCGCAACGGCGACGGCCGCCAGCGATAGAGGATGTTCAGAATTTCCTCCGGGATGTCTATCCACCTCTCGCTGCTGACTTCCTGCTCGATCAGGTTCATCGGAAAGACCGGCGACAGCATATCCGGAGAAACCGGTTTTCCGTCCGGCCCGAGCGGGGGAAGCATCGGTGTAGGCAGGTCTGCCGCCAGATTGTACCATTGTCGAGGAATGTCACTCTCATTGAGCGATATCTTTATCGGTCCCATTGCCGCTCTCCTAAAAAAGTCAAGAATAAGTGATTTCTAAACAGCCGAAAATAGAACTTATCAGAAATATGGAAATTCTGCCGTCAATACACAAAACTACGGGGACAATAACAGGTATCGTAGCGGCCGTCAACTGAAATCTGTCGAAAACGACACATTCCGTCGGTTCTTGGACCCTGAGTGTCAAGAGCTGAAAGTCTAGCGCAAAAGGCCGGCGGAGGAACCGATGTCTCCGTCCGGCAAGCGGCCCCTTTGAAGGCTCACCATGGAGGCCCTGTTGACCGGCGTTCCTCCCGGAAAAGTTATTTTTTTGTTTTGAGGGCGAAAAACATTTGATTGACAATGCGTCACTCGCTACAATACCGCAGTAGCGTCGTACGAACCGTTCTAAGTTAGTGCGAAAGGGAGGCACGAAATGGCAAGGAAAGGCAAGAAGCTGATCAAAGGTTTGTGGTCCAAGAGCGACCTCAGCACGCTCAAGAAGCTCTTCCCGAATAACGCAACAGCCAAGATCGCTGCCAAGCTCGGCAGGCCTACCGATGCAGTGAAAAAGAAGGCATCCAGAATGGGACTTCGCAAGTCAAAGAAGTATATGAAGTCTCTCGGTAGAGCGTAGGTCACCAAGCTCGTTCCGGACAGCCGGCGGTGATCTGGTATATTATTTGGGGCAGATGGTACAGTTGAAGTCCTAGCCGCACGAAGGTCAGCGTGCTCAGAGTATATGAACAGGACGACCTTCACGTTGGTTGGCGCATCTTCAGAGCCAAATCTTGATTGCGCCTGTCGTGTTCTCAAACCAAACTCTTGACATTCACGTGTACCGGCGTTATTCTTGGCTGGTTCGTTTAGGTTCTTTATCCAGTTTTCTCGGTTTTTGACACAGGGAGGCCAATTTGAGGGTACTTTCGGGCATACAGCCGTCCGGCAAGCTTCATATAGGCAACTACTACGGCGCCATGCGCCAGCACCTTCAACTCCAAGCTGAGCACAACTGCTTCTATTTCATCGCCGACTACCATGCCCTTACCAGCAACCCGGCGGCTGACGAGGTCGCCGGCTGCACTCTTGACGTCGCGATGGATTATATCGCGCTGGGGCTCGACACGAAAAGAACCGTCTTCTGGCGACAGTCGGATGTGCCAGAGGTAACCGAGCTTACCTGGCTGCTTTCCTGTATGACCCCAATGGGGCTGCTGCAGCGATGCACGAGCTACAAGGACAAGGTCGCCCAGGGCCTGGCCCCCAATCACGGTCTGTTCGCGTACCCTGTTTTGCAGGCAGCGGACATCTTGATTTTCAACAGCGAGCTCGTCCCCGTTGGCGCCGACCAGAAGCAGCACATCGAGGTCACTCGTGACATTGCCGGGCGGTTCAACAACGCCTACGGTGAAGTATTTACCATACCAGAGGAGCACATCATCGAAGCTGTTGCAATTGTCCCCGGTCTCGATGGCCGGAAAATGAGCAAGAGCTACGGAAATACCATTGGGATATTCGAGCCGGAATCCCAGGTCAAAAAGAAGATCATGAAGATCGTCACCGACTCGACACCGGTTGACGAGCCCAAAGACCCCGACAAATGCAATGTCTTTGCCCTTCTGAAGCTGATTGCCTCTGCCCAAGAGCTGCGCGAGTGGGACGAAAAGTACCGAAGCGGGGGTATGGGATACGGCCAGGCCAAGAAGCGCCTCGCCGAGCTGGTGATAGAGTATTTCAAGCCGTTCCGGATTAAAAGGACCGAGCTTGAAGACAATATTGACTATGTCAAAGGAGTTCTTGCCGACGGCGCCGAGCGGGCAAGAACCGTTGCCGGCCAGACGCTGGAAAAAGCCCGGCAGGCAGTTGGATTGAGAAGATAGCTATGGCCGATTATCGCGTAGATCTTGACGTTTTTGCAGGCCCCCTGGATTTGCTGCTCTACCTTGTTCGCAAGGAGGAAGTGGACATCTACGACATTCACATCGCCAAGATAACCGACCAGTATATCCGCTACATCGAGATGCTCAAGAGCCTGGACATTGACCTGGCCGGTGACTTTCTGGTGATGGCGGCGACACTGATGCAGATAAAATCGGCGATGCTCCTGCCCAAGGTCGGGCCCGATCAACTCGATGATGATGACCTGTCCGACCCGCGAAGCGAGCTTATCCGCCAGCTTCTCGAATACAAGAAGTTCAAGGATGCCGCCAACCTGTTGAACGCCGCTGCCTCCGAGCAGAGAGAACGATTCGCCCGCCCGGACACGATTGTCGAGAGCTTGAGGCCGGATTCAGAGCCCGAGGTCGACATCGAGCAGGTGAGCGTCTGGGATCTGCTCGAGGCCTTTGATTTGGTATGCAAGGCCATCGGTGACGTTGGCGACATAAGCCGAATCAAAGACGATACTCCCATAGACTTGTATCAGATCGAAATTCTGCATCGTTTACAGACCGAAGGGCCCATGACCTTCGAGCGTATCTTCGAGTCCAAAACCAATCGTGTTGTGATGATCGGATTGTTTCTGGCCATGCTGGAGTTGATTCGGGAGAAACTGATTTGGGCCGAACAGCAGTCGAGTGGTTCTGCCATATATGTCCGGTCGCTCACGGATGAGCCTGCCGAGCAGGCGGTGCAGCAGGCCATTCTCGCCACCGAAGCCGACCTCGAAGAGTCTCGAGCTGAACGCCAGGACCAGCCGCCGATTCCAATCGCTGAGGTGCCTGCGAAGAGCAAGGCGCCGGCCGAGACCGAAGCCGCCCAGCCGAAAGAACAGCTGGCTATACCGATCGCCGAACTGCCGGCCGAGAGGGAACCGGTGACTTCTCCTCAGGAGCTGCTGAATCAATGAATCGGCGTTATCAGGTCTAACGTCGCCCCAACTTCACCCGAAAACGCCGTGCTGGGCCCTTTGCTTTGCGCGGCACTATATCGAATGCTGACGACGTCACCTCTCAACACGCCTGAATTCTATACGCATTTCTCCCGGGAACAAATACACACCGCTTGACATATGTCACAGACAGTGGGATAATTCGCGGTTTTATGGAGAATCTCCGACAGAGACAAAGAAATGTCGCACAGAATCGTATCCAAGAAACAGCTTTCAGAGGACGTATTCACCGCCAAAGTCGAGGCTCCCCTTGTCGCGCAGGCAAGAAGACCGGGCCAATTTGTAATTATCAGCCTCAACAACGAATACGCAGAGAGAATTCCGCTTACGATCGCCGGGGTCGATCTCCGGGAGGGCACTATCAGTCTGATCTGGCAGCGCGTGGGCAAAACCACCGCCGAACTATCCGACCTGCAGCCGGGTGACGAGATTGCCAATGTCGCAGGGCCCCTGGGTAATCCGACCGAACTCGAGAAGTTCGGCACGGTTGTCTGCGTCGGCGGGGGTATCGGCCTTGCTCCTCTGCTACCCATTGCCGAGGCTCTCAAGGCGATAGGCAACAGGATAATCAGCATCATCGGGGCCAGAAACAAGGAGCTGCTCATCCTTGAAGAGGAGTTTGCCCGCACAAGCGACGAATTGATAATCACAACTGATGACGGCTCGGAGCCGCTGGCCGAACTCTGCCAGGCCGAGCCCAAGCCGGACAAGGTCTTTGCGATTGGCCCGGCTATAATGATGAAGTTCTGCTGCGATGTGACGAGGCAGTTCGATGTGCCCACTGAGGTCTCCCTCAACACGATCATGATCGACGGCACGGGAATGTGCGGGGGCTGCCGGATCGAATTTGACGGTAAGGCGAAGTTTGTCTGTGTTGACGGGCCTGAGTTTGACGGGCACAAGGTCAACTTCGATCTGATGATGAAAAGACTGAGTGCCTACAAGAGTGCGGAGCAGAAGGAGCACGAGCGGTACAAAGACCACCGCTGCAAAGTTTCAGAGATCAAAGAGAAAGAATAAGAATGGCGGAATCCGCCTGAGGCGGGCGGCTTCCTTGGTTTTACATTTTGCACTTTGACGCTTGAGTTTCTTATACCCTTCAGGGTAGTAGATTCCCGCGAGCATAACCATAACGTGTTACTGCAAAGCCGCTCACCCACGCGAGAGCGGGAATTGTCAATCGGGAGCACTATGAAATGACAGACAGTGAAAGGCGACAACTCCTTCACGATCTCTTGCAGAAACAAGAGAACGGCGGACTCAAACCCAGGGACAGGTACGAGATACCGCCGCAGGACATGCCGGAGCAAGACCCCGTTGTCAGGGCGGGCAACGTCAACGAAGTGGCGACAGGCTACACGGAAACCCACGCAAGAATCGAAGCGTTGCGCTGCCTCGGCTGCAAGAACGCCCCCTGCGTGAACGGCTGTCCGGTCCGAATCAGGATACGGGACTTCGTCGTTGAGATTGCCGAAGGTCGCTACGAGCAGGCTCTGTCTATCATCAAGGAGAATTCGCTCTTGCCCGCCGTTTGCGGCCGGGTGTGCCCGCAGGAAAATCAGTGTCAATTGACCTGCACTGTCGGCAAGAGATTCAAGGACCCGACAAGAGCCGTTTCTATAGGCCGGCTTGAGAGATTCGTCGCCGACCGCGACGGCCGCAGCGAATCGGTGCCGGCGGTCGCAGCCGAGACAGGGAAAAAAGTTGCCATAGTCGGATCGGGGCCTGGAGGGATTGTGGCCGCCGCAGACACCAGGAGAGCTGGCCATGAGGTCACGCTTTTTGAGGCCTTTCACAAACCAGGCGGCGTGATGGTCTATGGAATTCCGGAATTCAGACTCCCCAAAGCCATCGTGCAAAATGAGATCGACACGCTGGCCAAAATGGGCGTCAAGATCGTCTGTAACTTCATCGTGGGCAAGACGCGGACCGTTCAGCAATTGCTAGAGGAGGACGGTTTCGACGCCGCCTATATCGGCGTCGGTGCGGGTCTTCCGAATTTCATGGGTATTGAAGGCGAATCGCTCGTAGGCGTATACAGCGCAAACGAATACCTCACGCGAGCAAATCTCATGAAGGCGTACGGCTATGGCTCCTGCGCCGACACTCCAATTGCCCGCTCGAAGGCAGTGGCGGTTGTCGGCGGGGGCAATGTTGCCATGGATGCGGCCAGGACGGCACTGAGACTGGGCGCCGAAAAGGTCTATCTGGTCTATCGAAGAACCGAGAAGGAAATGCCCGCGCGAATCGAAGAAGTTCATCACGCCAAGCAGGAGGGGATCGAGTTTCACATCCTGCAAAGTCCCAAACGAATACTCGGTGACCAGAACAGCCAGGTCACGGGCGTCGAATGCCTCAAGTACGAACTGGGCGAACCGGACGATTCGGGCCGGAGACGCCCTGTCGCAATCGAAGGCTCAGAGTTTACCATAGATCTCGACACGGTCATCATAGCGATCGGCAACAAACCCAATCCGTTGATCTCGCAGACGATGCCGGAACTCGAAATCACCAAGTGGGGCACGATCGTTGTGAATGAGGAAACGATGGCGACCTCCGTGCCGGGAGTCTTCGCAGGCGGCGATATTGTCTCCGGCGCTGCCACCGTGATTCTGGCGATGGGCCAGGGCCGAATCGCAGCCGCCGGCATAAACGAATACCTGGCAAAGAAAGACAAATGATCGAGTCTTGTTAGTGTAGTGGCGTATGAGCGCAGCACGGCACAAAACCAGTTGGGCCGCCGGAGGTCAATTGGTGCATGTTTGCCCGATTCTTTTGTTGGTATTGATTCTTGCAGGTTGCGGAACGCTGCCGAATGGTCGCCGGTGGGGTCAGGACGCATTCTATCCGATAGATCTCGACAGAATCTCCCGTGCCGCTCACGATGCCTTCTTTAATGTCAACACCTTGGCCCCTCTGGCCGGGGCCGTGGTCTTTGGCGTCGACGACTTCGACGAGCGAGTCTCCGACTGGGCTGTCAAGCACACACCGATCTTCGGTTCGCCAATGGACGCTAGAGACGCGAGCGATGATCTCAAGGCCGCGCTCGAGATCGAAGCGGTGATAACCGCAATTGCCACTCCGAGTGGAGAGAACTTCGACGAGTGGATTGTTTCGAAGGCAAGAGGTGCGGGAGTCGAGCTTCTCGCCGCCGGTGCAACGGACAACATCACAAGCTGGCTCAAGGACGGGACAAACCGCACCCGCCCCGACAATACCAGCGACCGGAGTTTCCCGTCGGCTCACGCCTCGGAAGCCTTCGCATTCGCGACCCTTGCCAACCGCAACCTAGATTCGATTCACATGGGCCCGACTCTGACACCGGCGATCAAGGCGGGCAATCTCGTTATTGCTTCGGGCGTCGCATGGGCCCGGGTGGAGGCCCGGCGGCATTATCCCTCCGACGTGCTCGCAGGGGCCGCGCTGGCACACTTTCTGACAGCGTTCATTCATGACGCTTTCCTTAATCTCTCTGAGGACGACGATGTTGACTTTACGGTCTTGCCGGTCGAAGGAGGCGCGGCCGTGGGGCTGTCCTTGCGTTTCTGAGTGAGCATTTACCGTCTGCCTGCCGTGTCAAGCTCGAAATTGTCCTGTTCGTGTTTGACAATTTCCTCCTTCTTTAGTATCATTTTGGGTTCGGCAATTTCAGGATGTGAATCGAAGCCAAAATCAAGTACGGGAAATGAAAATGCAGGTTAGGCCTTTCAAGGCTTTTAGGTTTGATGCCGGCATCGTTGGAGACGCCGGTGATTGCATCGCTCCTCCTTATGATGTGATCAGCGACGCCCAGCAGGAGCAGCTCTACAAGAAAAGCGAGTACAATATCGTACGCATAATCAATGGCAAGACCAGTGCCTGCGACAACGGCGAGAACAATCAATACACCAGAGCCACGCAATACCTTCGGACATGGATAGAGCGAGGGGCGTTGAGGCAGGACACGGCCGAGACGATATATGCATACGTTCAGGACTTCGAGTGGGCCGCCGCGAGATTCCAGCGTTTGTCATTTATCGCCTTGGCCAAGCTCGAGGAATTCGGCAATGTAGTCAAACCTCACGAACGAATCCTCAGCAAGCCTCTGGCGGACAGGCTCAACCTCAAGAGGGCGACGGCGGCGGACTTCGGTCTGGTCTTCATGCTCTACGAAGACCAGGAGAAGATCGCAGATGAAATCATCAAGCGAGCCGCGAGGGCCGAGCCTCTTATCGATTTTGTCGACGAGCAGAACGTCCAGCATCGGCTCTTTGCGATAGCCGGCGCCGAGGATGTAGAGAGAATTGCAGGAATGATGGGTACCAAGAGTTGTGTCATAGCCGACGGACACCATCGCTACACCACCGGCTTGAGCTACGCCGCCGAAAGCCAGAATCCGCAGGCCGGCTACCAGATGCTTGCCTTTGCCAATACCTGTCAGAAGGGCCTGATCGTCTTGTCCACCCACAGGCTCGTCGGCAATCTCGAAGATTTCAGTTTTGCAAAGCTGCTTGCGGACCTCAGAGAGAATTTTGAGGTCGGTGAGTTCAAGTTCGATTCGACACAGGCCAAAACAGACGCCAGAGAAAAGATGCTCGCCCGGATGAAGGCCCATTACTCAGACGGCAAGAACGCGTTTGGGATATATGGCGCAGACGGTGCTTTCCATATCGCCGTTTTGAAAGACCAAAGTGCGATCGATTCGATCGTGCCTCAGATGAGTCCGGCCTGGAGGTCGCTCGACGTCTCGGTTCTGCACAAGCTCATTCTGGAAGAGCTGCTGGGCATCGACCAAGCGAAGCTCACCGCAAACGAGAACGTTCAGTACGTTAAAGATACTCCCAACGCAATTGATGACTCAATCGCCCAGGTAGACGCAGGACACAAACAGGCGGCATTTTTCATGAACCCGGTGAAGATGGAGCAGCTCATGAAGGTAACAGAGGCCGGCGAGAGAATGCCCCAGAAATCGACCTACTTTTATCCTAAGGTGTACACGGGTCTGACGATTCACAAGTTATAGTCTGTCAGGCAAGAAGACAAGGGGCCCCGTCTTTGCGGGACCGACGTAAAGAAATGGAGATGATATGGTAGATTGGAAGAAACCGCCGAGATTATTCATTCCCGGGCCGGTAAAAGTTGACGAAGAGGTCTTACAGCAACTCGCTCGCCCGACGTTGGGACATCGCGGGGCAGAATATGCTCAGCTTCACGGCGAGACGGTTGATATGCTCAATAGGGTCGTTTTCACGAACCAGAACGTCTTTCTCTCGACGTCCTCTGCTTCGGGAATCTGGGAAGCCGCAATCCGCAACTGTGTCGGTACCGACGAGGTCGTCCTGTGCACCTGTTGCGGTGCTTTCAGTGACAAATGGGCAGATGTCGCCACCAGTTGCGCCAGAAACGTGGAGGCCTTAAAGGTCGATTGGGGCACACCCACTACACCTGAAATGATTGATGAAAAACTCGCCACCGGCAAATACGCCGCTGTGACGATCGTGTATAATGAGACGAGCACCGGCCTGACAAATCCGGTCTACCAGATCAGTGAGATGATGAAAGACAAATATCCCGACGTGCTCGTATTTGTCGATGCGGTCAGCGCGATGGTGGGCCTTCCCCTGCACTTCGACGATCTGGGTTGGGACGTGACATTTGCCTCGGTTCAGAAGGCCTTTGCAATTCCACCCGGCTTGGCGGTGGCGGTCGTCAGCGACAGAGCCCTGGAAAAGAGCAAGAGCGTCCCGGGCCGGGGCTACTACTTTGACTTCCAGCAGTTTGCCAAGAATGCCGCAAAGAGCCAGACACCGACAACGCCTAACATACCGCATATCATGGCCCTGCATCATCAATGCACAAAACTGCTCGCAGAGGGTATGGAGAACGTCTGGCGGCGCCACAGCGAGATGGCCGAATATGTAAGAACCTGGGCTTTGGAGAAATTCGATCTCTTCTGCGAGAAGAAATATGCTTCCAATACGCTCACGACCGTCAGGAACACGCGCGGCATCAACGTCGCCGAGACTATCGCTGCGATACAGGCCAAGCACAATACAATTTTCGGCAACGGCTACGGCAAGCTGAAAGAGCAGACTTTCCGGATCGCCCATATGGGTGATATTACGCTCGGCGATCTGGAACAACTCTTGGGCTGGATCGACGAGGAGATCGGCCAGTAGATCGCCGCTCGCACCAGGCCCGGAGGTTCTTTCCCGTCGGCAAGCGGCGAGATTACGAGCTCATGTGATAACTGAATGTCAGCACCCTTGGCTTGACCAGCTTTCGGTAGTCATCCATGCTCATGCTGATCGCTTTCTCGTGCGTGCCGGCCTGGAACTTTATGTGGTCGTCCTTTTCCAGAGCCTTGTCCATAACCGTCGGCAGATCATATAAGTTGCCGAAAGGCGGCTCGGCTCCGAGTTCGCAATCGTCGAATATCCTGCCGATTTGTGACTCTTGAGCCAATTCGACCGAATTGGCGTCTAGCTGATCCTTCAACTCGCCCAAGTTGATCTTGCAGCACGCCGAAAGCACGCACATCACGTATTCGCCGTCGACCTTTATAATCACCGGCTTGGCTACGAATCTGCCCGGCTCGTGCTCGGCCGCCGCCATCTGCTGCGCCGTGAAAGCCGGTGGGTGCTCGCTGACCTGGTAGGGGACTGCAGATTTGTCCAGGAATTCGATCACTCGCATCTTTCACCTCCCTAAAAAGAGTGAGTTCAAACTGCACAAAAAAAGGGAGGCATGGGCGAATATGATAACCTGTTTTTGGGCCTGCCTCCCTGTTGTGATGTGCCCTTTTGCGCACTACCGCGGATAGCGCTGTGGCGGAACCGCCGATCTGCACTCACAACAACCGCATTATAGAAAATAGCCAGGGTCTATGTCAAGTGAAATCTTGGCAAAATATTCACTCGTCGAACTCCCCTCTGTGTGAGACGCGTGGCTGTCGATCGCCCCGATGAGCTGGTCTGTCACAGGGCAGAAGTCCAAGGGGCTACACGGTCGGTCAGTCTCCAAGGCGGCCAAGTAACGTGAGTATCGCAATCCAGGTTGAGCCAAGCAGTCTTCAAACGGGCGCCACAGCGCCGGTTCCGCCGTCGCGCCCTTTCTTGCTGCCACAATCGCTGCTAATCGTACAGGTGCGTTGATTCCGTTTCCTCGACCGGTCGACTAAGCTCATCCATATTCAGCGTGGTCTTGAATCGCATGTCTCCGGCTCTGACAGCCTGGACAACTACGCGCCAGGCCACCTCGGCCTGTGCCGGTAGAGTGCCCAGCGGCAGGAATCTTATCGTCTGGCCCTCCAGTGAGCTTGAAGTCGCCCCGGCCGACGAGATGTATCGGACATAGTCTTCCATTTCACAGGTAATGCGTATGTTCGTGGCGGGAGCCGATCCCTGATTCTTCACCCTGATCACGTATGTAGCACGCTCACCCACTCTGACAGGGTCGTCCACGTCGGTTACTTCCATCAGCACCGCGGGAATGCCCCTTACCGAGGTCCTGACAGTGGAAGTCACGGCTTCTGCACAATACGCACTTGCAGTCACACTGTTTATCACGGTGCCCGCCTTTGTCGGTGTGAAGGAAACGCGCACCGTCTCGGAAGCTCCGGCTTCGAGTGTGCCGAGTTCCCAGACCAACTTGGGTCCCAGCAGCTTCGCCCCGGCAGTGCCCTTTACCGAGATCACTGCCTCTGGAATCATCTCTTCGATAGTAGTGTTTCTCGCCGTCACGTCTGACTTGTTAGTAACCACTATTTGGTAAGTGACAGGCCGACCAATGTACTGGCGGTCTGGGCCGGTCATCTCGACGGCCAGCACAGGCA
>LJTR01000398.1 GCA_001303465.1 Phycisphaerae bacterium SG8_4 | reverse complement strand
TGGCCGTCCGAGAACAAAAGCCTTTCATGCAATTATTAAGGAGCTTCCTGAAGTCGGCCCCTTTCGAACAACACATCAGGGCTCTGCAATCTCGATTAAAAGCCGAGGGTGTCAAAACCAAAGTATTCAAGAGCCATCTTTATCACCATTGGTTTCTTTGCATGTGGACCTCAGGCCAACGCAAAAAGCTACAAAAACATGCGCAACAATATGAAGCTGTGATAGTCTTGGGTTGCGAATCAGCGACCGAAACAGTACGCGAGCTGATCAAATCAACTCACTGCAAAGTGATCGAAGGGATGGAAGTCGCAGGATTTATGAACGCAAAATTAAGGTTCCACTTGCCATGTAATGTCTCTTTTGAAGACTGCAAGATCATTCCCATATCCAAGCAGAAGAAAGCAGAAGAATCAAATGATCACCACTCAAAAGCAGATAAAAGAAGGGCGTAAATCTGGAATCCCTACCCGAGTCATGGCGTCGATCTGCCATAAATGCAAGATATGCCCCCTTGCAGATACGAAGCCCATTCCACATTCGGCAGGATCATGCGCTGGCACCGAACGTGGTGTCCCGCGTGGGCCGCCCATACAAGAGTCTATGGGCGAAAACTTCTTTCCTGATAGGGGCGAACATGACAAGGCGTTGGTGACTGTGAGTCATTTCCCCCTAACAGGTCTTCGGAGGTGAAGGTTCCTGTCCCCCTGCCTCGTTGAATTGCATCATCACCCTGCCGCAAGAGACTGCCATGACAATTGACAGAACGGCCCCGATTTCTTCCTCGGTGACTCCCAAATCTTCAGCCTGTCCGAGGTAGTGCTTCATGCACGGATAACATGCAACAGCCATCGAAGCCGCGAGATGAACGAGGAATGTCGTCTTTTCATCGAGAGTGCCGTTGTTACGTGCTGTGTTGTAGAATTCATTGAAGGCTTTCATCTGGGTCTCAGACAGCATGGATACTCCCTTCTACTGTTTCCCTTCTTGATATACGTCGGCACGCCGCTCGTCCCGCAAGATCTTTCTAGCTGATCTCCAAAGCAATCAAAGTAACATCGTCATGACTTAGCCCTGCTTGAGTATGTTGACGTAAAGTCTCCACGACTGCTGCTTTGAGTTGCGAGATAGGGGCATCTCTGTTTGCATCCAATGTATCTTTCAAACGCTCGTGACCGAAGGGATCACCTTCGGGTGTGCACGCTTCCGTGATGCCATCTGTATAGACGAAGAGCCGGTCTCCGGAAGCCACCGGAATGTTCAGATTCCCATAGAGGGCATCCGGAGCTATAGCGAGCGGTACGTTGGTCAGGGCACCAGCGCCTTGGACGTTGTCATCTTGTGGGGTCGCAAATTTCCAGTCCTTGTCGGCTACATGGCTGTACAATATCGGGGGATGGCCGGCATAGGAGATGCTCGCCGCACCCTGTTCACTGTGGTAGGCGATAACGGCTGCAGTAGTCATGGCTTCCAGCCCTCGGCCACTGACCAGTTCGTTGACCGAGCCGAGAATTGTTCTACTGTCCAGATCACACATGTGAGTCCTCAGGGAATCGTATACGAACTGACTGACCTGAGCAACGGTCTGGCCGTGTCCGATGACATCGGCGATGGCCAGTCGGGTGATCCTGTCATCCCTGCAGACCCCGAAGTAGTAGATGTCTCCCCCCTTGCCCCCGTCGCAGGCTGAAGAGTAGATGGACGCCATGACCTTTCCGGCGGTGATGTCCAGATCGCGGTTATGGATGCCTCCCCAGATCCCGGAGCATTCAAGCCGGCAATGTGATTCGCAATCTCCGTTGTCCGTGCACTCTTGAGACATGCGAGAAATCTATGCTAAGTGAACAGGACTTTCAAGAAGAATTCGTAAATCTGGTTGAGACCGTACCCATCTCAGCGCATTTCTCGGCACTCGTCAGCACCGACCGCCCAGCTACGCCAATTCATGCTGCCACAATCTCAAGTCAAGAATATACATGGTTTTCTCGCACATACCATCAGCCGGATATAGGCCTTTGCCCATATCGGCGGGTCATTGTATTCTGGCCGGCGTATCTGCGGAAACATTTGAATAGCGAATACAAAGATCACCCTCAAAGATTTGGCATGATGAGCGAGAAAGCAAGGAAGGGGCAGTCATCTGAGCTTGAGCCTCTTCCTTTCTTCAAGCACTTCCAGGATTAAGTCTGAGTATTGATAGAGGCAATAACAATTGCACAACCGGCCGTTTTGTGTTAGCATGGGGCCAAATGTTAAGTCTCGGTGCGCCGGGGCAGTTGGAAGGGAAATCTGAGTTTCATAGCTTTGTCGAGAGGTCGAAAAATGAGAAAAGCCGTACGCAAAAGCCGCAAATCATCCTGTGCTCTAATGTTCCTGTGCTCCTATACCCTGTTTTGCTTGTGCCAGCCGGCCGGCGTTCGTGCGGCCGATCTGCCCAAGACCGCCAAGCTAGTTCCGCCCGAGACGGTTTTGCTGGTGAACGTCGAGGACTTTGGCCAACTCAAGACGATGTTCGAGAAGACCAGCCTCTTCAAACTCTACAAAGATCCTGCGATGAAGGCCTTTGTCGAGGATTTTAATGCCAAGTGGCAGGAAAAGGTCAAAGAGTCGGACAACGAACTGGCCGGGATTGTCAAAGATGCCGCGACGCTGCCCCAGGGCAGAGCGGCTATCGCCGTTGTGTTCGATGCCAAGACCCAAGACGCCAAAGAGCCGCCGGTTGTGCTCATAACCGAGTGGGGTGACAAAACCGGCCAGATCAAGGAGATGGTGGCCAAGATCGTCACCAAGGGCGTCGAAGAAAAAGGCGCCCGCCGCGAAATGGAAGATTACCGCGGTGTCGGCATCACATCAGTAACGGGAGAGTCCTCAGGCGCTCTGAGTTATTGTTTCATCGACGACTGCCTTGTAATCTCTGCTAAGCTGGAGACTCTCAAGTTTGTCATCGCACAGGCCAAGGGCGCCTCCAGCCCGACGCTCGCTGATGACGACGATTACAATGCCACGCTCAGAGCGGTCGGCGCCTCCGGCGGGGGGCGGATCGATATCTACGCAAACATAAAACAGATCGTCAAGACCGCAGCCGCCCAGGACGAGGCGGGCAAGGTAAAGCAAATAATATCCAATCTGGGACTCGACAATGTCACGTCCTTCGGCTTTTCGATCGATGTGGGCGGCGGTCCCGGCGGCACAACATCGGGCAAAGCGCTGCTGAAGATCGACGGCGCCAAGAGGGGCATCTGCAAATTGCTAGAGGTCGAATCCGCCGCTATTAATGTGCCGCCTTTCGTTCCTTCCTCGGCGTCGGCGCTTTCATTTGTGAATCTGAACATGAGCAAGGCGTTCGACGAGCTTGTCAAGATTCTCAGCAGCTTCTCACCGCAAATGGCCATGATGGTTAACATGCCGCTCGCGCCGCCGAGCGCGCAGGGCGAGCTGCCGCTTACTCTGAAGGCCGGCATCATCGACCATCTCGGCTCGCAGATTGTCGTCGCCCAGAGCATGGGCGAATCGGCCGGCGACACAAGCCCAGCGGCCGCTCAACCTGACTCGCTTGTCGCTCTGGCTGTAAGCAACCGCAGTGCTCTGGAGAAGACTTTGCTGTCCATCCACAGCAACCTGATCGCACCGGGCAAACCAGACGCCAGGCGGGAGTTGCTCGGCCACACCATATATCTGGTCGACGTCGGGGGCATGTTGCCCGGCATGGGATCGGCAGGCAGGTCGCCGATGCAGGCGCCTCTGGGATCGGCCGCTCCACAAATGCCCAAGCTGGCGTTTACCGTCACCGACACGCATCTGATTTTCGCCGCCGAAGGAGCCGTCGAGCAGGCCATCCGCACTTTGAGTAGCGGCGGGGGCGAATCAGTCGCTTCGTCCAGGTGGTTCTCTCGCGCCAAATCAAGCATCCCATCGGCGGTGGGGATGGCCGGCCTGCAAGATACAGCAGCTTCCGGCGAATTCGTCTGGTCGGCGCTTCGCCAGATGAACCAGGCCGGCAGAGCCGCGGCAATGACGCCGGCCGCAATGCCTCTGCAGATGATGGCCAAGCCCTTGGCAGATTTGTTCGATTTCGGTCTACTTCCCGAATTCGAAGCCGTGCGGAAGTACTTCGGCCTGTCCGCTTCTTATGGCATCGCGCGCCAGGATGGGTTCTTCTTCGAATTCAAGTACCTGAATCCGGAATAACCCGATACAGCAAGCCCATTATGAGCTACCTGCCCAAGCGATTGTTGACGGTGTCGTTGCTGACTCTGTCAGTGACGAATCTCTGTCCTGCAGCGGAGTTGTTCTCGTCGCAGCAGCAGAAGGACGCCTTTCTCAGGGTGCTGAGCAAACAGGATGAACGCTACGATCCAGCCGAGCAAATGATCCGCCGGCCCTTTTCCTCACCTGGCTACCACACGACTCTCAAGGGCGGCCACGTCCACCCGACGCGCGATTCGCTCGATTATGCCGTCGCCCTGCTCGATTCGGGGCAGAGCGATCGGCTCAAACGCGCCGACCAGATCCTCCGACGGGTCATCTCCCTCCAGGACCAGAACCCTCTGAGCCGAACCTACGGCATCTGGTCGTGGTTCGTCGAGGAGCCGCTGGAGAAGATGTCACCGCCCGACTGGAACTGGGCCGATTTCTGCGGTACCCAACTGCTCCAGGTCGCCATCGACCACAACGACCGCCTGGACGCCGATCTGCAAAGCAAGGTCAGAGAATCGATCCTCCACGCCGGCCGCGCCATCAAGAGGCGCAACGTCGGCCCCGGCTACACCAACATCGCCGTGATGGGCGCCTACGTGACGCTCGTCGCCGGCGAGCATTTCGACGATCAAGAGCTCGCCGACTACGGCAGGGCCCGGCTAAAGAGATTCCATGACCACACATTTGCGCAGGGCTCGTTCAGCGAGTACAACAGCCCGACCTACAGCATCGTCGCGATCACGGAACTGTCGCGCATGCTCCGACACGTCAAAGACGCCGAGTCGCAAAGGTTGCTGCGCGAGCTGACCCGCTTCGCCTGGAGCCACGTAGCGCGTCACTTCCATGCACCTACCGGCCAGTGGGCCGGCCCGCACAGCCGATGCTACGCCACCCTGCTGCGCGACAGCACCCGCGCATTCATCCAGCGGGCTGCACACGGCCAGGTGAGTTTCCTGCCCGACAGCGCAGCGCTCGAGAGCCTCAACGCCCATCGCATCGGCGCCGAATGTCCGCCGGATCTGATTGACTATTTCACCAGTCTGGACGAGCCGCGCGCAGAAGTCGAGGCATTCGCCACCAACTCGCCC
>LJTR01000397.1 GCA_001303465.1 Phycisphaerae bacterium SG8_4 | reverse complement strand
CCTGATTGCCCTGGACGAGGCTCTGACCAGACTGGCTGGGGAAGATGAGGTAATAGCCGATGTGGTGAAGTTACACTGCTTTGCAGGACTTCCCTTGCCCGCAGTAGCTGAGATTCTGGGCGTGTCGCTTCGTACGGCTGAACGCTATTGGGCTTTCGCAAAGACATGGCTGTTCAGGGAGATGTCTGGAGAAGAAGAGCAACCGCCAGAGTAACTTGCTGAAGACTCAGCATTCACCGATTAAGCAATGGCTCTTCTTCCTGCATTTGTGCCTGAGAGAGCTCGATTTCTGGCCTTCTCTGTGGGGAGAGCCAGTATTTTTTGATTTTTCTGCGGTTTTTCTGTCGGGGTGCAGGCAGTTTCCTCGCATTGAATAATAGAAGGACATTAATCAGGAATGGTACTGTGATAGATGTTCAGAGAATCCGTGCGGTCTTCTGCGAAGCCCTTAAAAAGGAAACACAGCAAGCACGGGATGCATATATAGCACGCGCTTGCAAGGGTGACCCGAATTTGCGGAAAGAGGTAGAGGCTCTGTTAGAGTCGCAATCCAAGGCGAATGATTTCTTCAAAGGCCCACTTCTTGGTCCTGATGTTACTCTGGATACCTCTCCTCTCACAGAGGGTCCCGGCACGACTATCGGGAACTACAAGCTTCTGGAGCAGATAGGTGAAGGGGGCATGGCCGTTGTCTATATGGCGGAACAGGAGAAACCTCTTCGTCGCAGGGTGGCCTTAAAAATCATCAAACTGGGCATGGACACCAAGCAGGTTATTGCTCGCTTCGAGGCTGAGCGACAGGCACTGGCCGTGATGGAGCATCCTAATGTTGCTAAAGTATTTGATGCCGGCACAACACAAACAGGCCGGCCGTACTTCGTTATGGAATTAGTTCGAGGCGTATCCATATCCAGATACTGTGACAAGAACAAGCTGGATACCAGGGAACGGCTGGACTTGTTTATGCAGGTGTGTAACGCCGTTCAACATGCACATCAAAAGGGTATCATCCATCGCGATATCAAACCTACTAATGTCATGGTAACAATGCGTGATGGCAAACCCATACCAAAGGTAATTGATTTTGGTATAGCCAAGGCAACAAGCCAGCGTCTCACAGAAAAGACGCTGTTTACACGATATGCCCAGATGATAGGTACACCTGCCTACATGAGCCCTGAGCAGGCCGAATTCAGTGAGCTGGATATTGATACACGGACGGATATCTATTCACTGGGTATCCTGTTATATGAACTACTGACTGGTGTCACTCCTTTTAGCGAAGAACAGCTTCGTGAAGCAGGCTACCTTGAGATGCAGCGAATTATTCGTGAAGAAGAGCCCACCAAGCCATCCACTAGGTTGAGCACATTGGGAGATATCTTGACAGACGTTGCCGAACATCGCAAAGCCAGCCCGGATTTGCTCCAGAAACTTATACGTGGTGACCTGGACTGGATTGTAATGAAGTCGCTGGAGAAAGATCGCACACGCCGGTACGACACGGCTGCTGAACTGGTCGCTGACATTGCCAGACATATCAATTACGAGCCTGTATTGGCCGGGCCGCCCAGCACGCTCTACCGGTTCAGGAAATTCGTACAAAAGAATCGGAAAACTGTAATTGCAGTAGTCACCGTTGTGTCTATCCTTATTGTAGGTTTTGTGGTTAGTACCGCGATGTATTTTGTCGCTGATGAAGCGCTTTATAAGGAAGCAGTCGCCCATGAGGAGGCTAAGCAAGCCAAAAGCATCGCACAGGAGCAGCGCAATCAAGCCAGACGCAGTCTATACTGTGCCAACATGCTCGTGGCCCGGCAGGATTGGGAGGGTGGACGAGTCGGACCTCTTTGGGAATTGTTGGACGCTCATCGCCCTAAGCACGACGACCAGGACTTCCGCGGTTGGGAGTGGTACTATCTCCAATCCCTGCTCCACAAGGATCTGTTTACCCTGTGCGGACACACGGGGGCGGTGAACTCGGTGGCCTGGAGCCCGGATCGTCGGCACATCGCCTCCGGGAGTGACGATCATACCGTCAGGATTTGGAACGCGATTGAAGCAAAACCAGTCTCAGTCTTGAGTGATCATAGCTTACAGGTGAACTTAGTCACGTGGAGTCCGGATGGCCGGTATCTCGCTTCGGCAAGCAACGACGAGACAGTCAAAGTCTGGGATTGGGCCGCAGAGAAGTTGGTCCATACGCTGGGTGGGCACAAAGGACCGGTGAACTCTGTCACGTGGAATCCAGGCGGAACACAGATAGCATCAGGGGGTGACGACTCGACGGTGAGAATCTGGGATGCGGCAACCGGAGAGGAGACCCTTTGCCTTTATTCTGAGTCAAGTCAAAAGCCCGTTCTATCGCTGGCTTGGAGCCCGAATGCACGATCGGTGGCAGCAGGATATGCAGATCCAGGCAACCACGGAACCGTTACCTTGTGGAACTTATCCACCTCGGAACAACGCCACCTGCGCGATGACGCAGGGCACGGGTCCGTCAACTCGGTAGCTTGGAGCCCGGATAGCCGATTCGTAGCGTCAGCAAACGGCGAGAGGATCAAGTTCTGGGATGCGGCCATCGGAAACAAGGTGGCCGTGTTCCACGACCACAAGAACACCGTCTCCTCCGTCGCCTATGGTCCTGATAGCCGGCGTCTGGTCTCGGCAAGTGACGACCAGACGGTCAAGATTTGGGACCTGGCCACTGAGGAAGTGCTCATTACACTATGTGGACATACGGGCGCCGTAAACTCAGTGGCCTGGAGTCCAGACGGGCGATCACTGGCTACGGGGAGTGAAGATGGGACGCTGAAGATCTGGGACGCGACAGAAACTGAGGAGGCTCTCATGGCGCGCTGGCACCCTAATTGGGTAGCTTCTGTTAGTTGGAGCCCTGACGGTCAGCGACTTGCTTCGGCGCATCTGCAGTCGACGTTCGGTATCTGGGATCCACTGACTGGAGAGGAGTTGCTCACCTTCCGTGGTCACACAGCGAGGATCTGGTGTGTGGCATGGAGCCCAAACAACAAGAGACTAGCCACTGCGAGTATGGACAAGACAGTCAGGATTTGGGACGCTGCCGGCGGGCCCGCCCTCTTTACTCTTAAGGGTCACAAAGGGCAAGTACAATTTGTTGCCTGGAGTCCGGATGGAAATATGCTGGCTTCAGGAGGCTCAGACCCGAGCGTGATCGTCTGGAACGCGACAACTGGTAAATTGATCTCCACCTTGCGGGGACACAAGCCTTGGGTGAAGGAAGTGAAATGGAATCCGGATGGCCTACAGATCGCCTCCTCAAGTGACGATGGAACGATCCGGATCTGGGATGTCAACACAACCAAGGTCGTCACAACATTCCGGGGGTCGACGGTTAAGGTGAGTTCCCTGTCCTGGAGTCCGGACGGAGGTCGATTAGCGGCGGGAAGCGACGACGGGAAGGTAGCAGTTTGGGAAGTTAGCAACGGTCGAGAGGTGTATTCAGTACAGGGGCATACAAGTTGGCAAGTCTCCGTCGCGTGGAGTCCGGACGGCCGACGGCTGGCCTCTGGTGGTGGCGACGGAACAATCAAGATCCGTGATGCGGCCACTGGAGAGGAGGTCCTCACTATACGCGGGCACGAAGCGCAGGTGTTCTCTGTAGCCTGGAGTCCGGATGGGCGGCGATTGGCCTCCGGCGGCTTTGATTTTATGGCGAAAGTATGGGATGCATCGATCGGCTATAAGCTGGAGAATGATCCTAATTTTGCAGCACATCGCGTTGAGTATGTACGGAGACATTCGGCACGGGTGTACACTGGGCACGGTATAGCAGCAGACCATGAAAACAAGTACAACGAAGCCATTAACCATTATAAATCAGCGATCGAAGCGGATCCGAGTTATGCTCGCGCTTATAATGCCCTTGCCCGGTTGTTGGCTACGTGTCCGGAGGGTGAGTTTCGTGATGGTGTAAAGGCGATCGAGAATGCCACCAAAGCCTGCGAGCTGACGAACTGGAACAACTACCATTACATAGCCACGCTTGCCGTTGCCTGTGCTGAGGCCGGAGATTTTGAGCAGGCCGCTAAGAGGCAACAAGAAGCGATAGATTCACTACCCGAAGAACAATACTCCAGGTACCTGCTTGAGTTTGAAGCGAGGCTAAAGTTATATAGTGCAGGAAAGCCGTACCATATACAGGCACTCTTCGAAAATCAGATGATAGCCCATTGGACATTTAACCAGGTCAAGGGGAGAAATGTCTTGGACTCATCCGGTAACGGGCTACACGGCAAACTTATGGGAGACGCACAGATTATTTCAGATCCACAGAGGAATAGAGTCCTTAGTTTGGACGGAGATGGAGACTATGTAGATTGTGGAAACTCCTTGGCTTTCGATATGTCTCGGCAGATCACGGTCTCAGCTTGGATAAAGGTGCACAAGTTCGAAAAGCAATGGCAGGCTATCATCACTAAAGGGGACACAGCCTGGCGATTCAGCAGGTGCCGTTGGGATTCTTCTATTGCATTCAAATTTAACTCTAAAACTATCTTTAGGGGGGCAGAAGGGATCGCGGATGTAAATGATGGAAAATGGCATCATGTTGTCGGTGTATATGACGGAACAAGAGGGTGCTTGTATTTGGATGGCGAATTAGACGTTTCGGCGAGTGCTACAGGCAGCATTGATACCAATAGTGAACCAGTCTATATCGGTGCGAACAGCGACAAATCAGGGCGCTTCTGGGATGGCCTGATTGATGATGTGCGGATTTACAACTATGCCTTAAGTGAGGCCGAAGTCAAAGAAGTCTATGCCGGACGCGGCCCCGGCCCGAACGAAAGCCCGGAATGATTTTGAATGCAAGTAGTGACAAACATAATTTGTCTTTGCCAGAGAATAGTCCAAAGACCTAATCGGCGCAAATGAGAGAAAGCAAAAAACTACAAGAGTCACTACAAGACTGACTGGAAAATAATGTTCTTTTCCTTGTAGCGTTCGGTGTTATGAGAAGGGAGGCGGTATTTCCTGCAACGTTTGGCTAGCCTGCTTACAGTATGTGAAAGGTGACGATGGTTCGCAAAACCCTGGTCGAGTAGACAGAATATGACGCTTTCATTTAGGTATACTTTGTATTCCCTTTTGCTCCTCTCTTTCATTTGAGGAGTGACACAAAATTCTAACATGTTAAAAGTATCAGCGAAATATGATCAAATCTATGTCACCAAAAGGTCTCCACGTTAGTGTTTTTTCACTCCATAGGTCCGAAATAAGCTTTAATAATAACCGAAAAACGAAGATGAAAAAAATATTTT
>LJTR01000396.1 GCA_001303465.1 Phycisphaerae bacterium SG8_4 | reverse complement strand
CAGGAGCTACCCGAAGCGCGAATTCTGCGTCCAGTACAGGGAGACGCATCTGAACTTCGTGTCGCGGCTGCTGGAGGAGGAAGGCATCTTCTACTTCTTCCGGCACTCCGCCTCCAAGCACATTCTCACCTTGGCAGACGACGGCAGTGCCGTGAAGCCTTGTGAGACGCAGTCGACTGCACGCATGGCAGTGCAGGTGGGCGCCATCCAACAAGAAGCCGTAGTGCTCGCCTTGGAGTGCGAGCACTCGGCATACGTCGGGACCGTCACCCTGAGAGACTACGACTACCTGAAGCCATCACTCAAGCTGGAGAGTTCGGTATCGGGCGATGGCAAAGAGGAATTGTACGATTACACATTCCCTGGCAACCTCACCACCCCGGACGACGGCGACCGGCTGGCGCGGCTGCAGCTCGAGGAGCAGGAGCAGTGGCGAGAACTAGTCCGTGGCGAGAGCACATGCCGCTCGTTCCACAGTGGGTTCCACTTCGACCTGGAGGGGCACTACAGGCGCGACGTCAACAAGAAGTACCAATTGCTGCAGATCCACCATTCCGGTCAGAACACAACATTCCATGCACAGGGGCCACGGGAATCGGACTATCACAACAGCTTTGTGGCCATCCCTCACAAGGCACCGTTCCGCCCACAACGGGTCACTCCCAAGCCCGTCGTGCAGGGATCCCAAACCGCCGTCGTCGTCGGGAAGAGCGGGGAAGAGATCTGGGTGGACAAGCATGGTCGTGTGAAGGTCCAATTCCATTGGGATCGCGACGGCAAGAAGGACGAGAACAGCTCTTGTTGGGTGCGGGTCGCGAGTAGTTGGGCTGGCAAAGGATGGGGCTTGATTCAGATTCCACGGATTGGGCAGGAGGTCATAGTCGACTTCCTCGAGGGTGATCCGGACATGCCGATCATCACAGGGCGGGTCTACAATGGCGAGATGGTCCCGCCGTACGCCCTGCCGGGGAATCAGACGCAGAGCGGGGTCAGGTCCCGTAGCTCCAAGGGTGGGGGCACGAGCAACTACAACGAGTTGCGCTTCGAAGACAAGAAGGGTAGCGAGGAGATTCTGCTGCATGCAGAGAAGGACCTCGTGGTGGAGGTCGAGAACGATGAGACCCACGGGGTGGAGCATGACCGCGTCACAACCATCAAGAACGACGAGACGAAGACCATCGAGGAAGGCAATGAGGTCATCACGATCAAGCAGGGGGATCAGACGCTCGACATCAAGCAGGGCGATCAGAAGGTGACGCTGGGACAGGGCAATCAGAGCCTGACGCTGAAGACCGGCAATCGCAGCGTCACGTTGGACAAGGGTGGCGAGACGGTGCGCCTCAAGATGGGGGATCAGAAGGTCCAACTCGACAAAGGGAATCTGACCACTGAGGTCAAGATGGGTAACGTGAGTACCAAGGCGGCTCTCGGCAAGATGGCTGAGGAAGCCATGCAGGGCATAGAGCTGAAGGTGGGACAGAATAGCGTGAAGATCGATCAGACCGGAGTGACCATCAAAGGGATGAACATCAAGATCCAGGGTCAGGTCATGACCGAGGTAAAAGGTGTGATGACCACCATCAAGGGTGACGGGATGTTGACGGTCAAGGGTGGCATCACCATGATCAACTAGCCATGGCTGAGACACCGACGACGCTCCGCTCGGGCAAGAGCCTACCGGAGATCATCGAGGCCTCGGAATTGAGTGACGAGGCACAGGCGCTGTTCGCAGACGACCAGACGCCCAAGGAATACGTGGAGCTGCTCATCGAGCGCGAGCACTACCCCGACGCCGTCCGCTTTCTGGCACACGCCCTGCCCAAGCGGGAAGCCGTGTGGTGGGCCTGGGTGAGCGCCAAGCGAATCGCCGGCGAGGACCCTCCGCTCGAGACCCGGGCGGTTCTCGAAGCGACCGAGGCCTGGATCAAGGAACCGACTGACCAAAACCGTCGGGTCGCGATGGCGAAGGCCGAGGCTGCTGATCTTTCCACGTCGGCGGGGTGTGCGGGATTGGCCGCGTTCTTCTCCGGGGGTTCCTTGGCACCACCTGACGTTGATGCGGTGCCGCCGGGTGAGTACATGGCTGCAAAGGCTATCGCCGGATCGATCGTGCTGGCCGCGGTGTCAGTGGAACCCGAGAAGGCGAACGAGAAGTTCCAGGGTTTCATTGAACAAGGGATGGTGGTTGCGGACAAGATCCAGCTCTGGACACCGCCAGAGGCCGGGCTCTGAAGGAATCCTCGACACAGGGGGAATGGCCAGTGGGTGAGCTGCACCGATCCGGAAAGACGGTCCTGCACCTCCAGCCGGTGAAGGGAACCGAGGCCCCGAAGGACGAGCTTCTCGATGCCGTGAAGCAGATGGCAGCCGGTGACTACGAGGTGTTCGGAGAGATCGGACGCGGCCATGACTCAACCGTGGTCTATCTGGCCAATGACATCGCAGCGTCCCGGCTCGTTGCTCTGAAACTCACCCCTAGCCGGCTGGATTCCGACGAGTACATCCTCGATGTCGTCAGGGAGCTGGACTCGACCCTGCCCTCGTTCGAGAACGCGTGCAGTCGGTGCGGAACACCCCTGCGACAGTGGGGTCGGTTCTGCAGCAAGTGTGGCATGGATCTGTACAGCATTGCGGACCAGAAATGGACTGCCGACGAGTTGCGTGAGGCCGTCCAGGAATTCGCAACCGACAGGTTTGACATCCTCGGTGAGATGAGAACCCAGGGAGGAGGTCGGATCTATTTCGCAAGGGATGTCGCGAGCGGTAGAGTCGAAGCGCTGAGGCTCCAGAAGACACGCGAGGATGAGTTCTCGCTCGGGTTCACGGGGGTCCTCAAACCGCTCGTGGCATCGGTGGTCGGCAGGGACCGCCCCTCATTGCTGGGGGTCGCCCAGCCTCCCATAATCGACCAGTTGCCTTCCGCGTCTGCCAAGCAGCCGCAATCGCCGACCCGCCAACCGCCGACTCCAGCGCGCCCCGCCTCTCCGCCTGAGGGACCGAGGCAACCACCGCCGGTAGCTGGGCTGACCCAGCCTGCCCGGCGATCGGGCGCGCGGTACCCACCACCCGCCCAGCAGGATCCGTGGGCTCCGCTCCGAGAGTTCATTCAGCAACCCGTAGTGATGGTTACTCTGTTGGCCTGCCTGGTGCTGGTGCTCTTGATACTCCTGGCCGTGGTGGAATAGGCATCCGTGGGCGGCCACACGTGACCGATGCGTTGCAGCAGCTTGCCGACGCGCTCTGCCGGGGTTTTTGCGCCTGGCAGCTGCAGCATGACGGAAGGGTGCTCACTCGACTTGGCTCCGGCACGCTCGACGTGGACCTACTGGCCAGGACGTGCCGCTTCGGTCGTGACTACATCCCGGTGTTGGTGATCGTTGACTCTCTCACCCGTCAGCTCCAGCGTGATCTGGCAGCCAATGGAGTGGCGGTGGAGACGGTAAGAGCTGCTACTTTGTCGATCAAGCTCACGGTCGAAGAACACGAGGAACAGAAAGACCGTTCGGTGATGTGGTTCGGCGAACACGATGGCTTCGTGGGGTGTGAGATGGAGATAAAGAGTAGCATTAGCGCTGCAGACGGAAGCTACAGCTCAAAGCACCGCGGCTACGTGGAGTGGCCGCGGGAGAGGGTGCTGCGTGACGGGCTGGCAGGCACCGGGCAGATGAAGAGAGGAGAGGATCATGAGCGGACCACCAGATAGGCCACCGCTGCATAGGATGCCACCCATGCAGGCGCCCACCCTCAAGCTCAAGCCGTTCATCATGGATGATGAACTGCTCGGGGCAGAGAAGGGCCTTGATCAGAAGGGCCTCACGAAAGCGATCGTAGACGCGGCTGTCGATAGAGCCGAACAAAGAAACGAGACGGCAAACAGAGCGGAGGTACAATCTCTCTTGCGATTCGTCGCGATGAGTCACTACCTGAATCGGGAAGAGCCAAAGATCACAAAGGAGATCACGAAGATTCTCAGCTTTGGAAGCAGGGATGCCAAGCTCAAACGGCTAAGCCAGTTCCTGGCTGACACCTTCAAGGGTTGGGGGCAAGACACGCCAATTAGCGACTTGATCGCGGAAGACCTGGTGGACCGGAGGACGACCAGCACGAAATACTGGACAGACGGCTGGCGTACTCTCACCAATGTCGTCAAGAGGAACGATGAGTCCGTCGATGCTACCGCAAGAGAATTGGAGTCTCATAGCGACGGTATGGCGGCCAAGCTGTACCGCCGCTGGGTGGAGACCATCCAGAGAGCGGCAAAGAGACAGGAGAAGGTGTTGGACGCGGGCTCGACGCGGGTAATCAAGCTGAACTTGAAAGAGCCGCTGCAACAACAATATGGAGACAATTGGATTCGCCGCAGGTGGATGGCAACCGAACTGGACGAGGACGACATCCCCACTGAAAATGAACCTGCGCGATTCTCTGTGGGCAAGCAGTACTACTTTCAGCCCCCAAAGCACATCAATGAGCCTGCCTTCCTGGGCATAGTGCAGGCGTACAACGAGAATACATACGACGTGACCGTCCGGGTGACGAGAGTCATTCGGTGATAGCGACAGCAGGTGCTAGGAGGCCCGATACGAGTGTCTGACCTCGAGTACCCGCAACGACTCTCTCGGTCGATCCTCTGGGAGTTGCAGCGGCGGTTTTTCGCTGCCGAGGGGATTGACGCCTGGCGCAAAGGCGTCGTTCCCTGTTACATCACCAGCAATCCATTCGTCGCGCAGGCCTACTCTCGTGTAGTAGGTGGATTTGTCCGTGACTGCCTGGCAAACGGGGCGCTCATCGATCACGATCAACCGATGTACATCATCGAGTTGGGAGCCGGATCGGGCCGCTTTGCGTACCACTTTCTGAAGGAATTCTTGCCCTCCGTGGAGTCCTGTGGCAGAAATCACCTCAGGCTCAAGTACATCATGACGGACTTCGCGTCGCGCACAATCGAGTTCTGGGATGCTCACCCATCCTTGGAGCCATTGGTGGCAAGAGGACATCTCGCATTCGCCCGGTTCGACGCGGGTCACGATCGCGCCATCACGCTCTACGGTAGCGAGGAGACTCTCGCCCCTGGTACGATCAGAAACCCCATTGTCGTTCTGGCCAACTACTTCTTCGACAGCATTCCTCAAGACCTCTTCCGCATCGAAGGTGGGGAACTGCACGAGCAGCTGATCAGCGTTTTCGCGCCCGACGGCGAGGTGGATCTGGACGAGCCGGACGCGCTGGGACGGGTCCAGATTGCCTTTGACAGCCGGCAGATCAGCGACGGCTATTATGGTGATCCGATGCTCGATGAGCTGCTG
>LJTR01000395.1 GCA_001303465.1 Phycisphaerae bacterium SG8_4 | reverse complement strand
TTGGTCCTGCCTTTCTCGCAGTGGTACGACCACGAGCATGATGTTGTTCGCTGGCAGTGCTTTTTTTGCCGGTTTTTTTTGCCCATTTTTCGCCTAGAAGCCTAGCGCCTACTCTTTGAGTGAATGGAATATTGACATATGTCACGATCTTGGGTGTCGTGTCACCGTTCTGCAGCCTTTGTTTGCGGCAATTCTGCTCGCCATTTTCCGGCCTCTTCAGGCTTGTCCCATGCTTCGTAGAGTTCGAGCAGGTTGTTCAAAGACTCTAATGTGTGTGGGTGCTCATCGCCCAATTTGAGGCGGCGGCCTTTGACGGCTTCGACAAGCAGCGGTTCTGCCGCTTCATAGTGAGCCTGTTGCCGGTATAGCATAGCGAGGTCGTTCTTCGTTTCCAGCACTTCCGGATGTTCTTCGCCGAGCTTGCTCAGCCTTCCCGCAAGCACCTTTTTGAACAAAGACTCTGCCCTATCGGAGCGGCTCTGCGCCACGTACAGATTGGCCAGCGTATTCTCTACGCGCAGCACGTGCCAATTCTCTTCGCCGAACTGCTTGCTTTCGATCTCCAACACTTCTTCTAACAGCAGTTTCGCTTCATAATGCCGTCCTTGGCTCAAGTACAATGTCCCGAGGCCGTGCATACAGTGCGTAGTAGTCGTATGTGCATCGCCAACCGCTTGCCGAGCAGCTTCGAGCGCTTTATCAAACAGTGCTTCAGCCTCTTCGTACCGGCCCTTACTATTGTACAGCCAGCCTAGATCGGCCAAGGCCCGCGGTGTCTCATGATGCTCCTCGCCCCATACCTCGCGTCTACCTTTGACGGCCGCCTGCAAGAACTCCTCGGCCTCGTCGTAGCGGCCCATTTCCCAGAGTAATACACCAAGGCCACGCTTCAAGAACAGGGCTTCATCATGCCATTCACCGCAGATCTCCAGCCCTCTAACGTACAGCCTTTCGGCCTCTTGGTAGCGACCTTGTATCTGGTATGCAAAGGCCCAACTGTACATGAGAAACGGTGCTACCGAGCGCCCAGCGCCCTGAGTGCGTTGTGCGGCATCTAATCCCGCCTTGAAGAGTTCCTCAGCCTCGGGGAAGCGACCCTGGAAATTGTACACCCAGCCAAGAAAGGCCATACACCACAACCTATTGTAATGGTCCTCTTCCAAGGCGAGTTGGAAGCGCGCCAGCGCTTTGGTCAGCAAGGGTTCGGCCTCCGAATAACGGCTCTGAAGCAAGTGTACCCATCCAACTTGGAACCAGGAATAGACGGTGGTCATGTTCTCGGGACCGAGCTGTGTTCGGCATATCTCAAAGGCGCGCTCGGCGTTCAGCTCGGCCTTTGCGTATAATCCTAGCACCCCATAGGCAGCTGCAAATTGCTGTCGCATCGATGCCTCAAAAAGTGGTTGGTTCCGGAACTCAGCCCCGAGACCATCCGACATCGTATCCAGGACAGAGCGGACTGTTATTTCCTTGCTCTTGACATGCCGCAGATTAAGTGAAGTCGTAATACCCCACTGGAGGTAGTCCGAGACAGCTTGCGCGTCAGCACGGGCGTCTTCGGCGTGTAAGTACATTGAAGCGGCGATAACCAGTCCTACAACCAGCGAGGCCACGGCAATTACGCCCGCGGCGAAAGGCACCCGGTGTTTGCGAAACATCTTCACAGCTCGATATGTCGTCGACTCAGGTCCGGCAATAAGAGGGTCACCCCGCAGATAGTTCTCGATATCGTCGGCTAGTTCTGACGCGGATCCGTAGCGACGGGCACGCTCCTTGCGCATCGCCTTAAGTGGAATCCATTCAAGTTCCCTGTGTAGGCGCTTGGCAAGAGCCACAACCTCCGTCCGCCGGCTCTGCGCGACGTTTTCAGCCTTCTCGCCGAGACTCGTCAGCCGCGTGCTCGGCGTCTTGGGATTTACTTCACGGATAATCCTTCGGATGTGCTCGACCCCACCTTCGCGAAGATCCTTGGCGTCAAACGGCAGCACACCGGCCAACAGCACATACAGCAGCACTCCCAATGAATAAATGTCCGAGCGGGTGTCGATGTCTTCGGTAGAGATGTCCGCCTGCTCGGGGCTCATATATTCCGGCGTGCCGAAGAATTGACCCTGTTCAGTGAAGAGCGTCCTTTCTGTCAGAGGCTCACTTGTCGCCTTGGCAACGCCAAAGTCGATAATCTTCGGAATCGCCTGATCATCCCGTATTGAGACAAGAATGTTCGATGGCTTAATATCTCGGTGAATAATACCTTTCTGATGGGCGTGATGGACTGCCTGGCATACGTGCGTAAACAAATCAAGCCGATCCTCGATGGTTAGCTCATGGTGGTCACAGTGCTCGGTGATGGGCAAGCCCTCCACGAACTCCATCACAAAGTAAGGACGGCCGGATTCTGTTGTCCCGGCATCATAAACATGCGCAATATGAGGATGATCTAACAGTGCCAGAGCTTGACGTTCCGCCTCAAAACGCGCAATGACCCGCTTCGAATCCATGCCCGGCTTGATGACCTTTAGGGCTACCTGCCGTCTGATGGGGTGCTTCTGTTCAGCCAAATATACAATCCCCATCCCGCCTTCACCCAAAGCATGGAGTAATCTGTAGCGTCCGATCTGACCGCCGGGCCGCTCCAGGACCGCGGGCAGCGGCGCCGTTGGACCAGCCTCTTCTTCTGCCTCAGAATCCTGCAGAGCTTCAAAAACCAGGCGATCCAGCCGTTCTGGTTTCGCACCGAATATTGAGGTCTCGTCTTTCATTTGTCTAACCGGAATGTCTTCTATAGAACCTATCTTGCGGCCATAACAGTCTTGCCATCGCAGCAAAAAACCATGACGCCGTGACTATATCCGTAAGAAAGTTCTAACTGGTGCGCTCTTTTTCCAGGAATTTGAAAATCTCTCTCAATTCCTCTTCAACCGCCTCGCCGGAGAGAACCGTCTGACGGACGTGTTTTTCCAATACACTTCGAAAAAGCCTTTTGACGGTCTTGAGCATGTTGGAGGCCGTGGCTTCATTATCGATGCCGTAGCGTTGGCATATCTGATTGAACGAAGTCACCTCGCGATCTTCCAGAGACGGCTCCAGCAAACGGTCACGGAACACATACCAATGCGCCTCCATGCCCCGCTTGGTATATCTGTCCTTAACCTCTGCAAGGACACGTTCCAAAAGATCTGCCTTCCAGGCGTAGTTGAAACTCTGCTCCGCATCAAACTGACGGATCATCCCCGGCAGCATCGGTCGATCGGCAATGTTCAATGGCACCAATTTGTCCTCAGGGATGCGTTTTTTCGCTGTTTCTTTACGGCGTTCATCAATCAGGTAATGGTTCAGTGTGTGTAGTAGAAGTGTCCTGAAATGGCCTTTCTCACTGTCCGCACGTTCAAGCAGATGGCGGTTGAGCACTACCTCGTGAAAGAATCCCTGTGTCAGGTCTTTGGCCTGCTCATTGTCGTAGCCCTTGCGACGCAGATAGCAGTACACCGGCTTCCAATACCGCTCAAGGAGCAATCCGATGAGCGCACGGTCCTTGTCCCGGTGTTTCTTGACATCTTCGATGAGAGACCAATGGGTTGTAAGAAACGTCTGCCTTTCCCCACCCATGCTTGTCTGGTCGCGGCACCTCATATTGGGCGTCCCTCAGAAATACTTGCCGACCTGATGGACCACATGATAGCTCATTTTGAAAATACATTCAACGAATAAGTCGTTCTTTTTTAAGCACTTAGACCTTATCCGTCAAATTCCTCAAAATGTTTTTCGGATTCAGCGCACCGTCAGGATTCTTCCTACGGTTTTAAGTGCAGAGGCCTTTGGTGAATTCGCCATCGGCAAGGATCAACAATTATGGCAAAGCCCTTGGCCAAAAAGGGCGGAAAGGCAGGTGTAACATGAAATTCTCAAATGATTACAGAACGGGGTTGGTGTTAGTTGGATGTGTCATCGCAGCGTTGTCAACGCAGCCAACGATCGGTTCGGATCCCACAGCAGCGGAGCCCACAGCAGATGCAGGCTTGCCTCGATATGCAGCCCAAGACCCGGTGGTGCTTGACGGGATGGATTCTTATAGCCCGGATGATTCCGGCACCTTGAGCTACACGTGGCGGCAGATTTCCGGTCCAGCGGTAGTGATTACTGACGCAAACACTGCCACGCCTACGGTTAGCGGTTTTGCCCAAACAGATGCGATTCAAGAATGTGAGTTTGAATTGGTCGTCAGCCATGGTGAGCTGACCAGTTTACCCGATACCGTTAAGGTGATCATCGTACCGGATTTTGGTCAAGACCTGATGCGACATAGGAATCCTCCCTTCGATCCCAACAAACCTACATTTATCTTTTTTGGTGGAGGAGATTGTATAGTTGGTTTCACAGGACTTGCCGGCACCTGGAATGACTCCATTTGGAACAGTAGGGCAAATGTGATAGACTTTTCTTGGGGATATGAACCTGATCCGAATTATACGCATAGTGATGTTGACGCTCTGCGTACATACTATCGATGTGGGGATATGATTATTGTATACCTATCAAGTGTAGCCCCGGATTACCAACAACCGATTCAGACCTCGGGCTGGAGCACTGGAGGACAGCCTGCCGTAGATGTGGGGATACATTTGAACCTGACATACGCGGATGCTCGATATGCAGTAAACCGTGTTACTTTGATAGATGCGCGAGCTTGCCGAGATCATTCTGATAGTATCCGCCAATTCCTTGACAGTTCCGTCGATGGTGAGCAATGCTGGATTGACAACTATCGAGGTGGCACGGACGGCCCTTTTCCCTCCTGGCCAAGCTTTTACCCAAATGTACTGAGAGTGGGATCCTCGCTATCTCATGTGGATGCTGTGTATTGGTATGCCAATTCTCTCACGGGTAGTGACATGAATCAGTTCAATCACGGTGTCGTTGGCGGTGTGTACTGGTCTGTTCTTGGCCCGGGCAAGAACCTCCAGCTTGCATCTACACCAGGAGTCGAGACATACTCGTTCAGATGGCACGGGGATCAGTCATCCGGCTATATGGATTTCTACGATGAACCTAATCACCCCGGCAGGCTGCCGGAGCCTGTGACGCTCGTCGGGCCGATATATGCAGAAGACCAAAATGGTGTCACATTGAGCTGTGAGGAAAGTGAAAACGCCGTCGGCTATCAACTCCTGTTTGGTCCCGACCCGTATCGAGTCATGGACTACGAAATCATTTCTGATACCCCAGCCCCCCCAAATGACGTCATAACTACCTTGCCCTTCGACGAAGGCTGGTGGACGGTCAGAGTCCGTGATCAGTACGGCTCGACCATTTATGC
>LJTR01000394.1 GCA_001303465.1 Phycisphaerae bacterium SG8_4 | reverse complement strand
ATCTATCCCATTCGAGCCTGCTGATCAACGAACTGCTCGCAATCAACGACTCGACGTTAGAACACGAGGGCAGCCTGCCCGATCTTGTAGAACTCTACTACGACGGACCATCTGAGCTTAATCTGGCCGGCGTGAGCATAACCGATGATCCCGAAGATCCGCACAAATTTGTATTCGGTGCCGCAACCACAATCAAGCCGGGTGAGTATCTGCTGCTGTTGGCCGATTCGGGCACGACAGTATCGGCCATTCATTTAGGCTTCGCCCTCGACGGTGACGGCGAGGCGCTCTATCTCTATGACAAAGAAGGCGAGCTGCTCGATTCGGTCGAGTTCGGCATGCAACTGCCGGATATGTCTGTCGGCAGGACCGGAACTGAAGGTCAATGGTCTCTGACCGTGCCGACTCCGGGTCAGGCGAATGTTGCCCAGCCATTGGGTGATCCGGCTACGCTCAGGATCAACGAGTGGCTCGCCAGCGCAGAGGTGCTGTTCGAGGACGATTTTGTGGAGCTGTACAATCCTCATGATTTGCCGGTGGATTTGAGCGGTCTGTATATTACCGACAATCCCGTGACACAGCCGGACAAGTATCAGCTCGGGCCCCTGAGTTTTGTCGCCGGCCACGGATTCGCTGTTCTGACAGCCGACGGCCGCAGCGAGCCGGGACATGTCGACTTCAGACTGTCCGGTGACGGTGAAATGATCGCCCTGCTCGATTCTGATCTAAACGAGATCGACAAGGTGCTGTTTGGACCGCAGACAACCGATGTCTCTCAAGGTCGAGTGCCCGATCCGTCAAGCGCAACAGCTTCAACTGTGGTAATCAACCTCATAGGCGAGGATGCTACCAAGCGGGCGCTGGTCCCGGCCACCGACATCGGCCAGGCGTGGAGAACCAATACCGGCTTTAACGACAGAAGCTGGACAGTCGGGGCGCCCGGCCCCGGTGGTGTCGGCTACGAAAGAAGTTCAGGCTATGAGAATCTGATCAGTCTCGATCTCGAACCACGGATGTACGGACAAAACACATCCTGCTACATACGCATTCGGTTTATGGCAGACGCTGGCGACCTGTCGAGGTTTACGGAACTGACGCTGAGGATGAGGTATGATGACGGTTTCGTCGCCTATCTCAACGGCGCCGAGGTAGCCAGAGGTAATTTTTCAGGCACACCGACCTGGAACTCCAGTGCAAACGCCAGCCGCTCTGATTCAGCAGCAGTAGTCTTCGAGGATATCGACATCTCCGGCTTTCTCAGCACCCTCGAGAATGGCGAGAATCTGCTGGCTGTCCACGGCTTGAACCACTCGTTGACCAGCTCGGACATGCTGATCGGCGTCAGGCTTGATGCGGCGATAACGACGGCGGCCGAGGAGCAGCCGTTTGCCGGTGCTATGGATCTGCTGGCCGGTCTGCGTGTCACCGAGCTGATGTACCACGCCGCCGGCGGGAGCAATTTTGACTACGTCGAGCTTGCGAATATCAGCGATACGAGGCTGGATCTGACCGGCGTTCGCATCAGCGAAGGCATTGAGTTTGTATTCGGGGAGATGGCTCTCGAGCCGGGCGGGCACGTCGTGGTCGTCAGTAACGTTGCTTCTTTCCGCTCGGCTTACGGCACATCGATCAACATCGCGGGGCAATACTCCGGCAATCTCAGCAACGGCGGTGATCAGGTCGTCCTGCAGCTTCCGTGGCCCTTGGAGGGGGCGATTTTACGTTTATCCGGCGACCGACGGCGGCGGCACATCTCTGACAATCGTCGAGCCGTTGGCCCATCCGGCCACATGGAGCGAGCCCGAGAGCTGGCGCCCAGCACCACCAACCCCAGGCGAGTGACGGAAGTCATGCGTCAAACGGCACAGCTTGGTCATTCACCCTCGAGCCTGTATTCATACAGGCTATGTCCAACGTCGCGAGCGGCCCCTACAATTTCAGGGTAGGGTTTGTCGCAGATGTCGATGAATCCGATCTGATAATTCTCACCGTCGCCGCGACCCGTCGTGGCCTGGTCCTTGTATTGAAACCAGTGCGTACCGACAATCTGCGGGTTTCTCAGCGCGCCGCGGACATAGCTGCTGTACTTGTCCGCACGGTCCTGTTGGTCAGTCGCCTTTTTGAGTCCCGTGTGGAACATACCCCGATCCAGGGCGCCGAAGTGGAACTCGCCTATAATCGTCGGCATGTCGATGCCGTCGGGCAAGCGGTGCTGCTCAACACTATAACTGTAACGGTTGTAGCTGACGACATCGCAGAATTTCGCAGCCGCCCGCGCCGCACGATCGTTTACCCAGGCAAATCGGCAACCCAAATAGAGCTGGTCTGGCGCGACACGTTTGAGTTCATCACGGATGGTCCTGAAGTAGGTCTCAGCCGTCTTGGTGTAGAAAGCTGTCAGGTCAGTCCGGGCTTTCTTCTTGTCGGGGGCCTGTTGGCCATCCAGCAAAGCCTGCCAAGTCGGATGCTCTGTGCCCCAAGCGGCGTTGAGCTTTTCGATCGTGGCGTATTTCACTTTGAGGTCCTCAAGAAAGGCTTTCTTAGCTGGCTGGTCGGCAGGCGATACCAACGCCGCAAGGGCCAGGGAAACCTCATCTCCCCAGGCAAGTTCATTGTGCACGAAGTAGCCGATACACCAGGGGTCATTGAGAGTCTTGTCCTTTTCCACTGCCAATCGCTCTCGCAGCGTAGCGCGAAAGCTCGGATCGAACACATCATAGAACTTTCCCCAGTAACCCGTCGAGCCTTCCAATCGCCTGGCAGTGTAGCTGATGGTGCAGACATATGGTGTTTTCCGCAGCAAGTAGACATCGGCTTGCGACCAGTTGGCGATAGTGTTGATCCCCCAGCTCTTGAGCCTGCGGTGCGTCATCTCGGCAAAAGCCCCTGCCCAATTTCGACCATACTTGCGCAAAAGGTTAGCCTGGCTAAAATCGTATGTCTGGTACGGCGAATGGTCTTTGTAGTATCCGTGCGGGGCCCAGGTTCCACGGCCATAGAACCGGGCAAAAGGCGAGCCGGATTTCGGGAGATTGCTGTAATAGTGCTGGCGGTTTGTGATAGGAGTAGTGTTTGCGCTGCGCACACAGTCGATGCCGTGCGACCAGAACAGTCGCCCCTCGGGATCCACGAGCCACCACTTGTCCCCATACTTCTCAACACGAAAGAAGCCGGTCGCTTTGAGCTTAGGCCCCTGGGCCCAGCCACTGTATTTGTTGCGGTCAACCGGGCCTGGATTTGCTGCAAGGTCCCTTTCTTCGGCTTTGCCATGTGCTATCAGTTCCTTCAGAGAGTGAGTCTTGCCGGGCCAGTCTCTGTGGATGTACTGGCCGAATTCATCGATAAAGGGCAGAAAAGTCTTCGCATTGAGAACTTCCACACGACCGCCGGCGCGAATATCTTCGATCTCAAAAGCGTGATCAACGCTGGGTTTGGTGACGAATACGAGCAACTGGGTGACATTTTCGGGATCGACCTTGTCGGCATAGGTCGGTGCGCCGCGCATGCCAATAAGTTCGAGCGGCTCAGAAAGCCGCCATGGAGTAGGCAGCATTCGTACAATTAGCGTCCGCGCTTGGCGTCCGGCCACTGTGATGCTGTCTGTCACGCAGTTCCTCGCACCGTCGGCGCCGGGGTTGTCCACACGACAGCTAACAGTAACCGACTCGTCCCGGCTATTCTTCACATCGACCGCAACATATTCGTACTTCGAAAGGTCCCATTTTCCCGCAGGCGCTTTTAGAGTAATCCCGGGCCACTGTTTCTCGTGGCCCGTCTCGATGCGCAGGGACCGCCCTCGCGAGAGGACCACTTCCGCATCGCTCGTCACAACCGCCCCAATGTCAAAGCGGTCCCCAAAGTCGACAAGAACCACCGGCTGGCCCTGCTCAGCCGCACACAATGCCGAGACTAACACAACAAGTGCAAGAAATGCTCTTCTGTTCATAGGTTCATCCTCCCTGTAACTCACAACTGAGCCTCCATGCCTGAAGTTAGCCCCTACGACTGAGAAATAAATATACCCGCTGAACCCTCGTGCGGCGAAAAATCCCTGTTAATCAGTGAAATCTGTGTCTAATTCAGTTGATTCTGCATCTTCAATTCGTACATGGTTGCTGAAGTTCACGAGAAATGTTATAGTCCTTCTCTTGTGCTATCAATAGAAAGACAAACGCTGTTACCCAGTTATTGGAGGCTGCAATGGGGCATAAATTCGTTAACCAGATCGGGCCTGGAGAAACTATCGACGATGTCTACATCGCCAAGGACCCGATCCTGCGAAGCACAACACGAGGCGACCTGTACATCGCTATGTTCCTCTCGGACCGCACGGGACAATTGAACGGACGGATGTGGCAGGCAACCGAGACAATCTACAAGGCATTGCCGAAGCCCGGGTTCGTACATGTGCAGGGCCGCAGCGAGCTTTATCAGAATAACCTTCAGATCATCATAAATAACGTTAGCGTCGTCGATGCCGACAAGGTCCGTATCGACGATTATCTCGCGAGAACGGACAAAGATATCGACAAAATGTTCGAAGAGGTAAAAGAGATTGTCGGCCGGATAGAGAATCCACAGTTAAAGGCCCTGGTCGGAGAGTTTCTGGCCGATGTCGAGCTGATGGAGAGATTCTGTAATGCCCCGGCTGCTATGAAACTGCATCATGCCTGCATCGGTGGGTTGCTGGAACACACGCATAATACGCTGCGAGTGGCTGTGACCATATTGCCGTTCTATCCAAGCGTACAGGCAGATCTGGTTCTGGCCGGCATCTTTCTCCACGATATTGGCAAGACTGAAGAGCTTGCGTACGACATGGCATTCTCATACACCGACTCCGGCCAGTTGATCGGGCATGTTGCCAAGAGCCTTCTGATGGTCAATCAGAAAGCCGAAGCCCTGAGGGCCAGAGGCGTGCAAGTCAATCCGGAAGTAGTGGACGCCCTGGGCCACATAATACTATCGCATCACGGAGCGTATGAATTCGGCTCGCCCAAGCTGCCGGCAACGGCGGAGGCGTTCATGGTCAACTGTATTGACGATCTGGACGCAAAGGTAGGCCAAGTACTAGAAGCGATTAACACCGAAGTGAGCGATTCAAACTGGACCGCATGGAAGAATGCTCTCCAGACCCGACTTTACAGAAGGCGCCTTGAGTGAAAGAGCGTTGGTACCGATACCGATCAGATGCTGCGGACATAGTCTCGCTCCAGTACTATTCCCGCGAATCGCCAGATTTTCTCGAATTGCCCGTGGGGCATCAATCGCGTGCCGGTGACCGGGTCGGCAACAGTCACCACGTCCTCCGAGACCTCCAGGATTGTGAGACAGTGGTCCACAAGGAAAGTGTCCTTCACCATTGCCAACGTAACACCTGCATTCTTCAGCTGATCGAGGGAATCGAACTGCCGGTACCGGCATCTCAGGCCATCGGCTCTATAACGCTTCTCAATCGCCGCGGAAAGGCAGGTCGGCAAGGTGCCAGTCAGAGGACTTGTATAAGAGAGCACGGCCAGTTCCCCCTCGTCAGCGGTCAGGCCCAGTCTTCCAAGAGCCGTAACTGCAGCGGCCGGACCACACGTGTAATCGGTAGTCTGGCGGCAGATCCCATTGACATCAAAGCTTGTACGAAGGTTCAAAAGATGGTCCTTGACCAGCGCGGGAACAAGAAGAGGGAGGGCTGAAAACCATGTCACAAAAGCGGCCATCGCTAAACAGACTATGAGTTTCTCGAATCGGTGAGGCAGGCGTGATAGTGGGACGGTCAGGCCCATGGAAACAGCAAGAGACAAAGTAATAAATCTGGTCCGCCCGACCGCCACCCATGAGAAGGGCTCAACGAAATGTAGACCATTAGTATATCTGGTCAGAACAAGCATTGTTATCAGGGCAAAAGGCAGAGAACAGCCCAGCAGCCAGTACGAATTCTTGAGACGTGAAAACAGCCAGCCAAGACAAACGCCCAGCAAAGCCACAAAAACAACACCTGCGGTTCCGACCCAAGGAGTCATTGACACCCTCAAATGATCCGTTCCTACAACAAGGTCGATTGTAGCAAAATCGGACCTCAAAGTCAAGCAAATTGTGCTCGAGCTTGGCGGCAGCATCAACCGAGCCAAATTCGACCAACGGAGCGGACCGGACCGGATCTTTCGCTTGGCGTTGGTCCGAGTAAAACGATGCGACCGCCACGGCAACCAACGTTACCGTGCCCATGCGGGTCTATCAGTTCCCAACCTATAAATGGACAGTTTTTTTCACTTTTGTGCAAGTATGGAGTTGATCCAAAGCAGTCATATGCCGATAATAGGGGCAAGGGTAATTAGAGGCACATACACAGGAAGTCCAGCGTCACAAAGAGAAAGGAAGGTCACAAAGATGTGCAGAGAAGCTTCAGCAGTGGCGGTCTTGTTGCTGCTTACAATCAGCCTTGCCGGTTGCTTTTCGTCCAACCCAGAGGACATAAAGGCGTTTATGATGCCCCACAAGGTGGACGTAACCACTGACACTTATATTATGCAGCCGCCGGACGAGATCGAGGTGCACTGTTCAAATGTACCGGAAATCGACCTGCAACGCCAGCAAATTCGCCCGGATGGCAAGATAAGCTTTGAAGCTATCGGTGAGATAGACGCTGCAGGCAAGACAACTGCTCAGGTTGCAAACATCCTGCGGGCAAAAGTCCTGGAGCTCTATCAAATTGAAGGCAACAATCCCATCGATGTTCGCGTCGCTGCGTTCCGAAGCAAGAGGTACTACGTCTTCGGCCAGGTCGCCGCCCCGGGTCCCCAGGTGTACTCCGGTCGCGACACAGTCATGGGGGCTATAGCACTTGCAGGAGGCCCCACAGTATTGGCCTGGGTGGAACGCATTCAGGTGATCAGGCCTTCGCGGGATGAGAATGTCAAAGCTAAGATATTCGAAATCAACTTTGACCGCATGGCTGCACACGGTGAAGCCAGTGGAGACGTCCTGTTACAGGAAGGCGACGTAATTTATGTGCCACCGACTATCTTGGCTGCGGCAGCGATGAAGGTAGAAGAGGTCGTACGG
>LJTR01000393.1 GCA_001303465.1 Phycisphaerae bacterium SG8_4 | reverse complement strand
CGAAAAGAAACTCGCCATGTGCAAACAGGCGGACGCCCTGATCGAACGTACCGAAGAAAAGAGGCTCCTGCTCGGCGCTCTGAGTACAGTGCCGTCGGTGGAGGCTCTTTCGATGGCGATGGCGAATCTGGACAACAGCTCTACGAGGAACGAGGCCGGTTTCGCAGCCGCGGCGATTGGAAAGAACATCGCCGAGCAACACCCCCGTGAAGTCACCGAGGCGATGCAGAAAGTGCTCAAATCGACGAGCAACAGAAACATAACGCGAAGCGCAAGGGAAGCGTTGAATAAAGCGCGACAGTAGCAGGGCGACAGCCTGGTGTCAGAAAGCAATGCGCGTGCAGCGAGTTCAGGTTGGATTCTCTGCACGCGTCTTCTTTCTGTTAGTTGCTCTTCAAAGCCATCAGACTGCCGTTCTCCAACGAAATGTACAACCGTCCATTTGCCGCCGCCATGCCATCCCAAACCGGCGGAGACTCAAGCTCCTGTCCAGCGATTCTTTCACCGGTCTCTGCAGTCCACACGGACAGCCGGCCGCCCTTTGTGCCCTCGTGGGTAGCCGCCAGATCGATCTGTCCCGCCGCGTAGGGTGTCCCGGCAAGAAACAGCAGATCGCCGGCATGAAGCATCGCTCGCGGGCGCACGTCGGTTTCTATCGACCATTTCCACCGCTCGGCCGCGCCCGGCTCAATCCTCCTGAAGTCGGGAAGAAATTCTTCCGTATCCGAGAACGGCCTGTTCACCTCGGCAAAGAGCGTGTACGTCTTGCCTCGGCTAACACCCCAGGCGGTGTCGTCATCGAACACCAGCATTATGCCGTACGGCACTGCCAGATGTTCGTCCTTCCTTCCTCCGCGTTTGTTGGCGATCCATGAATACGCAACACCAATCCTGCTGAAGTCACCGGTGCCCAGTACCCAGTGCGAGCGATGATTCTCCGCATCGTCGAGCAGCCTGGAAGTCGAGAACAAATGACGGCTCCGTTCCGGCTGCCGGACGCACCGACGATTGAACCTCAGGTGCCGCATGAATATCGAGCTGCCGTCGCTGACGAGGATGTCGGTTGTGACGCCCTCCATCGAAAAGGCGTCGCTCTTGTCCGGGGCGGTGAACGTCTTGCCGTCTGTTGCGTTCTGGTCTATCTTCTGAATTGCGGTCTGCGGTTTCTCATCAGCCGATGTCACTATCGGATGTGTGTTGCGGACGTGCTGCTTGTATAGCGCTTTGCCGGTAGCCGGGTCGAGCCCGTAGAGGACAATCCCGCCGTCAATATAGGATGATCTGCCCGCCGCAGCATACGCAACACCGTTTTCGACAAGAATGCTGCCGTGCACGGGCCAGACCGATTCGACCTGGCCGAGCGCTACGGTGTTCAACTCATCCGGCGCCGCTCGGAAGCGCCAAACCAGCTCGCCGTCGGAAAGACGCAGGCAGTAGACCGAACCATCGGCCGAGCCGAACAATACCATCTGGCGATAGAGAGTGGGGGGCGAATCCACTCTCCCGCCCGCCGTAAATGTCCATTTTCTCTGTCCATTCTCGGCCTCCAGGGCGATGATCTTGTGTTCGTCAATTGCCGACAGGATGACGTTGCCGCTGGCTATCACCGGTGCGCTGATCTTGCCGCCGACGCTTACACTCCAGGTGTTCTTGAGTTGCGAGGAGACCTTTGTTGACGTCGAGCCGCTTCTGAGCGGATTGCCACGGTGCGTTGGCCAGTCGTTGCCATTTTCGATTTTCGATTTTAGATTTGCAGTTTTGTTATACGCGGGGCCTTCCTCAAGTTGCACAGAACCGCTCGGTTTGCGGGCCTGCCTTTCCGGCGACAGGGCCCAGAAGCCGTAGAGCTTGGCCTCCATGAAACAGCCGCACGCGTGAGAGGGAGCATAGATGAGCCCGTTGCAGGGCATGATTCCATACTGGCAGACGCCGCGGACCCAGTTGTTGCGCCAGTGATTGTCGGAAACCAGATCCACGAACTCGATGCCGCGCTTGCCCGTCAGGAGGTATCTGTCTGTCGCTTTTTCCCGATAGCAGCGATGGTGGTGGCCGGCGGTCCAGAGATCCTCGATGTTGATGCTGTTCTTTTTGACTTCGCCCGTATGAGGGTCTCTGCCGACGGCAAAATCCGGACCAAGCCAGAGAAGCCCGTTGGCGACCAGAACATCCGGGGGCGAGCGAAAGCCCGCCTTGGAAGGGCAGTCCCAGAGGGCCTCGCCGCTGCTTGCCGAGATCGCCACACAACGCCTGCTGTCGGCCCAAAGCACCAGATCATTGTATGCAACCAGTGTGGCCAGTGCCCAGCCGACCGATCTCGCCGATTGAGGTTTGCGCTTCTTGCCGGCCGCATTTTTCCCAGACCTGGTAGTCTCAACCACGGGACAATGCCACTTCTGTAGACCCGTACTGCGATCCAGACAGACTACATCTGGGCCCGACTGGAAGAATACCTGCCCGCCCTTGGCTGCGAGTGTGACCGGCATGAGATTGCCCCCGGCCGGCTCCGACCGCGTCCAGAGCACCCTGGACGTGTCGGCCTGGATTGCAGTGATGGTCTTGGCATTTGGAAACTCGGCTCCCTTGCGCTGTGCCGCGTCTTTCGCCGCGTGCTCGGGCGCAGGGCTGCCTGTCACTATCAGCAGGACGCCGTCATCCAGTATGACCTCTTCGGTGCCCTCTGTGCCGCGATAAGTTCTGACGGTTTTTCCGGTTGCCGCGTCGATTGCCGTCACGGGTGCTTCCAGACCCGGCGCCGCGTATACGCACTCGCCCTCGGCCACGAAAGTTCGAGGCAGTTGGACCGGTCCCGAGCGAAACTTGCGGCGGTGCCAGGCCCATGACGAGATTGGACGTTTCCACAACAGGATGCCGTTGAAAGCATCCCGGGCGACCAGAGACCACTTCGGTTCGACCTCCATCGAAGAGGAAGGGCCTTCGTCGACGATGTAGAATATCCGTCCTCGCGCCGAGACTACGCCGCTAATACTGGCGAGCGTGTGATGATTGCGGCTCCAGACGGGCTCGGCCGTCCACTGCATGTGCCTCGGCGGCCCGACGACTGAGTCTTCCGAGACGGCGTTGCCCGCTGCGTCGTAGAGATAATGTGTCCATTCGGATGTCCGGGCGGACCGGGGCTTGACGGTCTTTTCCCATCGCGAGTCCTTATTGACATACGCCACGCCGTTGGGGGCCAGCACGCGCATGACTTCGTCCATTGAGACTGTGCCAATGCTCTCAAACACTACGAGATTGACGAGGTTGTCGACAAAGGGCAAACCATTGCCAGTTAATTGGCTGAGCGAGACTTTGCCGCAGAGTCTGCGCGAACTGACATGCTCGCGGGCCTTTGCGATGTTCTCCGGATCTCTATCTAGGCCGTGGACTATGTAGCTGTCGTTTGGGCAAAGCGCGGCGGTCAGTCTCCCGTCGCTGCAGCCGATGTGGACGATGAGCCCCCCTTTAACGCCGGTGGCTTCGAGTATCTGTCCAGCCTGTCGCTGCTGGGCCTGCGTCCCGGAACTGATGCACAATACAATCTGAAGAGACAGTAACGCGATGGCGGTCGGCTTTGCGTGCTTCATGCGGCACACATCCTTTCTTGTCGAGCTGGTGCTATGATTTTCAGGAACATCCTGGATTTTGATTCTGCGCATCCCCACGGGCAGCCCAAAAAATATGACCCATCCGATAACATCATCCGATTATATTCGATCCAGGCCCTGCTCGCAACGACAGCGGAGCACAATAATTTGGCTGTCGGGAGATCATTTTTTATGTTTTGTATGACGGATAGGTACAATCTCGTATCTGCCCATTCAAGGGCTTTTCCTAGGGGGGGAGAACAATGAGGCCCAAGAGAAAGTCGTCGCGGCGAGAACGCTCGGGTTCCATATTGATCATCGCCATGATGTTTGTGGTCGTGTTCTCGGCTCTGGCCGTCTGCATGACCACACTGTCGGGCAACAGTGTCCAGCTTGCCTCTAACCATCATCAACTCGGTTGCGCGCTGGCCAGCGCCGAGTCAGGCCTGCAAGTAATGCGCTATTGGCTCACCCGCGTAACGATCCCTAATTCGACGGCGCAGGAGGACTATTTCGCTGCGATAGTCAACAGCTTCGCGAATGATCTGGCTGCGAACGGCATTTCGAACATCACCGTGGAAGCCAACGGATTCATTCCCGCTGTAACTCTGCAAACCGCAGACGGGCAGAGCTTCACCGCGCAAATCGAAATCCAGGCAGATCAGCCAAATATCCTGGAGGTTTACGCCACGGGTGGCAACGATCGAATCACGCACACAATAAAAGTCTGTTATGAAATTGAGCCGGATCGGCATCCCGTCTTCGACTACGGGATTGCGACCAAAGGTCCCTTGCATCTGCAAGGTAGCTGCGAGGTCGACGGGCTCAACCACAACAGCGAGGCGGACGTCTACATCGAATGCGAAGGAATTGTCGACGCCCTGTCAATGACGGGCAACACGGCGATAGCCGGTGACGTCCGGATTGGCAACCCGGATGCTGAGGCGAGCGTAGGCAATCCGAGCTCCATAGGCGGCGAGACCGGCCAGGATGCGATCGACAACCATGTCACTACGGCCGCTCCTCCATTTGATTTTCCCGAGTTGGATATTGTCCGATTCGAGGATTATGTAGAAAACGATCTGGATCCTGAGACCGATACCAGCAACGATATGACGCTCGAGAACATTAGGATCCTACCGAACACCAATCCTCATTTCTCCGGGAACGTGAGCCTCAGGGGGATCGTGTTTGTGGAATCTCCGAACATCGTCAAATTCACGGGCAACACTGACATCATCGGCATCATTATCGGTGATGGCGATCTTGATTTTCCCGACGCGGACAATCAACTCATATTCCTTGGGAATGTTAGCAGCCAAAGTGTGTCAGAACTCGGCGCCGGGTTTGGCGACCTTCGCGAGGAGACCGGGACTTTCTTGATGGCCCCTGGTTTCAGCGTCTCCTTCGGCGGCAGCTTCGAGACACTGAACGGTGTCATTGCCGCCAGCGCGGTCGACTTCTCTGGAAATGCCGGCGGGATCATCAACGGAACGGTAATGAACTACGGTGATGATCCGATGGCTTTTACCGGCAGCGTTGATCTTGTGTTCGACCACTCCGCCATTCAGATACCTGCCGGCTTTGAGTCTGAAATAGTCCTTCAGTACGATCCGTGTTCCTACTCAGTGGTTGAGCCGTAAACGGCGAGAATTACTTCCTGTACTTCTTCGGATAGTATGACAATTATTGAGCATTTGTTTAACCTGTTACCTTTCCTGGAGGGTAGAACAATGAGATCAAAGAAAAAGTCGTCGCGGCGAGAATT
>LJTR01000392.1 GCA_001303465.1 Phycisphaerae bacterium SG8_4 | reverse complement strand
GTGTCGGTGTCGGTAGGCGACACAACAATAGAAATAGAACTTGCGGGCGATTTCACACGGATCGCTGGCAAGCTCAGACTGAACGCCTTCGATTTTGTGACGGCTTATGCTTCCTTTGAAATGATACTGCAAACGGTCGATGTGGATCTGAATGGCGATTCGACGATCGACCCTGCTTCCGACTTGGATGATGCTCAGTTGCTAACCATAGACTTGGGCTTGGAACCTACAGATGACCTGGATCTGCTGCCAGCAGGGACAACGGGACTTCAACCAGGCCTCTTTGTCGGTGTCCCGGGCAGCATCGGCTTTTCTGTGAACAGTGGCCAGCTTATTCTCGCGACCATCAAGGCCAACGCGGACCCGAGCAAGAGCCCCGCTGAATTCGACAGGATCTACACGGCGTTGATCGCCGGTGTCCGCGGCGCGAGGCTCGAAGGTCTGCCAGACAATGGTACTCCGAATGACTTCACTGACGATCCCATCGTCATCGAGGCTACGTGGCTCGAGGCCATCTCGAATGATTCCACGGGTATGACTCCTGAGGAACCGTCCGGGCTCAATTGGAAGACGGTGTTCGACCTTGACGATGACGGGGACTTCGGAGAAGAGGATGAAGATTGGCTCGTCGTTGGCGGACGGACAATAGACTTAGAAGTCCAGGAAGACCTTATCATCAGTGGCTCACTGACATTAAAGATTGACGGTTTCGTGTTGGCTGCCGGCACATTCGAATTCACTCAGGATCTCGACGTGACTATCGACGATGGCGCTGGTCCCGTCGGTGTCTTGACAAACGCGACTCTTCAGACGCTTAGTATCAGCAACATGTACTTATTCATCGGTACCAACGGCGACTTCACTCGCGATGTTGATGAGAACGTCACCGGCCTGGATACCAGCGACGCGGTCGGCTTCAGCATCAGTGGCGCAAGCCTGGATCTGGCGATAGTGAGCGAGGATCCAAGCCTGGCTTCACCGCGTAGTTGGATCGGCGTGGCGGTACATGTTAATGCCATGAGTGTGCACGGTCTGCCGGAGACATTTGAACTGAATGTAACTGCGATGGACCTGCTTTATAACATTCCAGACACAAGTGCCGCGCCGCAGAAGCTCGACTGGGATTACCTGACGGCCAACAACTCCGATATATCTGGCTTCGAGGGCCTGTTCCATACCGTCGACCTAAAGGTCAGCGGTAGTCTGGATATCAACATCGGAGATTTTGTCCTCGCCGCTGGCACCTTCGATATAACTCAAAAGACAGTTGAGGCTTTCGGCGACGGGGTCATCAATCTGAGTGACGCGTCCGTGCTGGTCATCCAGCTCACCGACGTTGACCTGTTCGTCGGCATGGACGGAGTATTCACTCGAAATGGCGAAGGCGTGGTCAACGGCCTGGATCTGGCAACGAACAACGCGATTGGCTTCTCCGCCGAGGATGCCAGCCTGGATCTGGCGATAGTAGGCGAAAACCCGGAAGTAGGGATCCGAAGCTGGGTCGGCGTGGCAGCGAGTATTGACTCGATGGAGGTCCATGGTCTGCCGGATGACTTCTATATGAGCGTGAATGACGTCAAACTTCTGTACAACATCGCCGCCGACGATGGGAGCAGGATAGACTGGGATAGCGTCACTCAGGCAGACATAGCCGCTACTGCGTTGGCAAACCTGTCGAGCGAGGTCGAGTTGAGAGTAACTGGCACGCTGATGATCTCGATCCAACACTTCGTCTATGTGAGTGGCAGCATCGCCGTCGAGCGTCGCAAGCTGTTCGTCAAGACAGTCGGCAGCACTACTTCCACGGAGGTCTCCGTGCTGTCGTTCGGCGCCACAGACGTCACAGCGTTCGTCGGTGTGGGAGATGATGATTTAGACGGTGACGGCAAGGTGGACGATGATGCTGTGAGCAACCTGCAATCGAACGGCTTGGGCGTATCGCTCTCTATCTTCGACCTGGCTCTGGTGCTGATGAAACCGGTGGTTTCGGAGGGTGCACCTGCTTCGACGAAGAGCTACTTCGCCCTCAAGGCAAGTGGTGGTGCCCAACTTGTTGGTATTGGGTCCGTATCGCTGGCTGGCAGGCTGAACATCTCAATTAACAGCGCCAAGGACACAGCCATTACTAACGGCTCATCGGTGCCGGTCGTTGACTTCCAGGCCAGTGCGATTCTGAATCCCGATACTTTCGGCAGTTCATCCGGGCTCAAGGTGAGCACGGGGCCGGATGAGGTTAATGACTTTGTCATCATCGATTTTAATGAGGATCTCCTGGAGGTCAGCGGCTATGTCACTCTGACCATTGATGAGTTCGTCCACCTTAGCGGCCAGTTCGCGTTCAGCAAGAGTGGTTCACCGCAGACTGTGCGGCTGACCGATGACGTCACCACTAAAGATGTCAACGTGCTTGAGATTGGCGCCAGTGATGTGAATGGCTTTGTAGGTGTCGGCGGGCCGTACTGGGTCGATAGCAATGGCGACGGGATCATCGACGGCAGCGACACACCGGCGTCTGATGGTGCAATGGGACTGGTACTGAGCGAACTCGAGTTCGGCTTGGCCCTGCTCAAACCGACGAATACAAGTGATACGGCAAGCTATTACGCTGTCAAGGCCAGCGGCGGAGCGGAGATCGTCGGCGTAACCGGCCTCACGATACGGGCCGACATCATCGGCGTGGAGGTCAACGGCGCAAGCGGCGACACCAGAGTTGTGGATTTCCCAGCGAGCCCTGCCTTCGCAGGCGATGGTGGATTAATCGTAGAGACCGGTCCCGATCTTGACGGTGCGGGTGGTGACCCGGCTCCCTCAGTACTTCTCGACTTCACGGATTCCGTAATCAAGGCCTACGGTGATGTTACTGTTATAATCGATAACTTTGTCTATGTCAGCGGCGGCTTTGCTTTCACCAAGGGCGGAGACCCGGTTTCCGTTACAGTGGACGGAAGCAGCAAGACGGTCAACATCCTCACCGTCGGTGCCAATGACGTCAATGCATTCGTAGGCACAGGGGACCCGGACAGTAATGGCGATGGGATGTTCGACTCTACGGACGATCCTGCCGGCAATGGTGCCATCGGCCTCGAAATCAATAGCCTGGAGTTCGGTCTTGCGCTGCTCAAGCCCGTCTCCTTGGCTGACACCTCGAGTTACTACGCGCTAAGAGCCACGGCAGAGCAGATTGCGCTGGTCGGCGTGCCTGGTTTGATCCTGCAGGCGGACCTGCTCGACGTCGAAATTAACGGTGCCAGTGGCCCCAGTAGCTCGGCCACGGTGCCTGTGGTTGACTTCGAAACCAGTTTCGGCGGTGGCTTGGTAGTGCAGACAGGCCCCGATCCCGAAGGTCCCGATCATGCACCTTCAGTACTTATCGACTCGACAAGGCGTATAATTGCCGCCTCGGGTGACGTTACAATCGGACTTGATTTCAACGACGACACCATCCCCGAAATTTCACTCTCCAGTTTCATCTCCTTCGAGCAGTCGTTCCGTCCCAATGGATCCCAGATCATCAAAGTCGCAATGACTGGATTGTCGTTCAATCTCGGAGATCCAGAAGATCCGGTGTTAGAACTCAGCGATCTTTCGGGTTTCCTGGTGATCACAAACCAAGGCATGGCAGCCAAGTTTAACTTCCCGTTTGAGGTGGACAGCACCGGTTCCGGTGCTCAACTTGAGATCAATGGAGACGTTTCTCTCGAGATCAATACCGCCAGCCAGGCGATAAGCGAAGAATTCGTCATCAACAGCACTGGTGATTCGGAGATCCTTGAACTGCCCGCCGGTCCGTTCCTGCGGCTAAGCGGGCATCTGGAGATCGACGTTGCCTTCACCGACAGCTCGATCTCAGAGCTTTTCACCCTTGAAGGTGACTTCGTCTTAGAGCAGATTACTCTCAAGGATCCGGACGGCCCGGGGGGACAACCTGCACCCAAGGCGGTAAAGATCGGGGCAGCCAACGTTCAGGTCGATGTCCTCGGCGTCAGCCTGACAGATGGCCTCGGTGGCTTCGTCTTCCTGCCCGAGGGAATCGCCGGTGCGATGCGGGTCTCCGTCGCGGCAGGCGATCCGGGGATTGCCATGCTCGATGGTGACATTCTCCTGGAGATCAACACTACGGGCAAGGCCGTCGATCAGACCATCAGCGTCGGCAACCAGAACATCAGCATCAAGTTCAGTGCTCTGGAGGGTGAAGTAGTCCGCTTCGCGATCCTGAACGCAAGCATCGAGATCCCACCGTTCTTCGAACTGAGCGGCGACTTTACTGTTCAGACTGAGGGCGATATGACCTTGTACGGGGCTCGGAACGTGGAAATCTTCCTGGGTTACGTTCCGGACGGTGGTTCGCTGCGGGACGACAACGGCGATATCAAGCCGGATGCGATTGGGCTGTTGGTTGAGAACGCTACGCTCGGCTTGGTCAAGCTGAGTGCGACCACGGCAAGCGGAGACAGCAAGTACGCGGTCTATGCGTATGGCGAAGCAAGCCTCGTTGGTCTCGGTCTCGTCGGTCTCGAGATCAGCGGCGCCATCACGGTGCGCATGAACAATACAGGCCAAGCCATCGACAAGCTGATCGAGCTGCCCGAGGATCCGCTGGCCACGTTGCCGGTGGGCCAGGATGGCGATGACAACAACGGCAATGGCCTGATCGACGAGGAAGGCGAGACGGCAGCCATCCGGGTCAAGTTCAGTTCTACCGCTAACATCACAGAATTCTCGGCCGGCTTTGACGAGCAGGGCCAGATTACAGGCGATTCCGAGGTCGTTATCAGCGCAGCTGATATTTTCAAGATTTCCGGTGCGGTCATCTTCACGCGTTCGCCTACGGGTCGCGTGGATGTCGACCTGCCGGAGGCCTCGGTCTCTATCCGAATCCCGGACGGCAGCGGTAGTTTGCAGGATGCCTTTACCCTTACCGGAGCGGCCCGCTTCTTCTTCGGTGGTGGTCAGGGCTTCCAGTTGGAGGACATCCGGGTCAGCGGCTACTCGATCTTCGGAGTGGGGGCCACTATTGCTGCACCGGCATCGACGCTACGGGCGCCGACTGCCGATCTGGCACAGCCGATGTCCATGTCCATTGTCAGTGTCGATGACGTCGATTATCTGTATGTCGTTTACAATGACGTGAACCGTGTAGGTCTAAATGACGGTTCTATCCTGGATACGGGCGCGGAATTCAACGTCTCCGTGATGAGGCCGGATGGAACGGCTATCACGAACGGCATAACCGTTGATAACGCCGCTGTCGAAAAGGTCACCGACGCCGCTAATGACCGCACTTTCCGGTACCCGATCGATACGAGCGTTCTGCAATCGGCTCTTTCAGGCTCTGACACGGCAAAGGTCACG
>LJTR01000391.1 GCA_001303465.1 Phycisphaerae bacterium SG8_4 | reverse complement strand
CTGATACAGACACGGTGATCATCAATGTCTCGAATGTGAATCAGGCCCCCACAGCCGATGCCGGGCCTGATCAGACAGTTGATGAAGCAGATACAGTCACTCTAGACGGCTCTAATTCCTCTGACCCAGACGGCGCTGTCGTCTCTTACCATTGGGCCCAAATAAAAGGCTCAGCTGTCACGTTGTCTGAGGCAACCGCAGCTCAGCCGATCTTCACTGCCCCAGATGTTGGCCCAGACGGGACATCACTGACCTTCCAGCTGACCGTAACCGACGACGGTGGCCTCCAGTCCACTGATACCTGTATCGTCAATGTCTCCTGGGTTAACATAGCCCCTGCAGCTAATGCCGGGCCTGATCAGACAGTCGACGAAGGTCTGAGTGTCACTCTTGACGGCTCCAATTCAACAGATGCTGATGGCACCATTGCATCTTACCTGTGGATGCAAAAGGCAGGCACTTCTGTGACCCTGTCTGATGCTGCATCAGCTCAGCCCACATTCACGGCACCGTATGTTGGTTTGACAGGCGAGGCCCTGACCTTTCAATTGACAGTCACTGCTGATACAGACACGGTGATCATCAATGTCTCGAATGTGAATCAGGCCCCCACAGCCGATGCCGGGCCTGATCAGACAGTTGATGAAGCAGATACGGTCACTCTAGACGGCTCTAATTCCTCTGACCCAGACGATGCTATCGACGCTTATCTGTGGACCCAAACGCATGGCAGACCAGTCACTCTATCTAATCCCAGGGCAGCCCAGACGACTTTTACTGGGCCATTCGTGGGAACTGCAAGGGAACCTCTCAATTTTCAATTAACAGTCAATGATCAAGGGGGATTGTCTGATGCTGACAGTGTGACGGTTACCGTCAACCCCTCTCCGGGTGGTCCGGTTCAGACCATCTTTGACTTGGAAGCTAAAGCCAGTGCAAGAGGAATCCGGCTCTGTTGGGGTCCGGTCGCGGACGCTACATGTTATCATGTGCATCGCAGTGTAGCGAGTGGAGGCCCTTACACCAGAATAGCAGACTGCCATGTAACTGACAGGTGTACCTACGTGGATACTGATCTTATGGTAGGAGCCACCTATTACTATGTAGTGACCTCTGTTGTCGGAGGTGTTGAATCTCTGGATTCCAACAAGGTTAGTGAAACCCTAAAGGGCGGAAAAAGATAGGCCGATCTTATGAAAAAGGCAGCTGTGGGCTGTTGACTTTGATGGAAGTCTAATCGAAACCGTCAAAAAAGTTGATGGTTATGCTCATAACGAAGGGAGCCTAGCATGAGATTCTTTGACACAATTACAAGCCCAGTATTATGGCGAGGTATAGAGCGACTCTTCATCGTGTTGGTGACCGCGGTTTTTGGTTGGATGGGTCACCGACTTTTCCTGTTTGGCATCACAGAAGGTCAGGCAAAACTCTCCGCTGAGGGCCATTATTATAAGATCATATTCTCCGGAACAGCTCCGGGACTGTTTTTGATGGTCGTTGCAGGCTTGGCGCTGCTCACGGCACTGTGGAAGGGTGGCACAAAAGGGGACACCAAGGACAACAAAAAGCCCAAACGCAGCAGGGACGATACAACGAGCGTCACGCCTGCGTCAATAGAAGGGCGTGAAGCCATCGAACAGGGGGAAAAGATGGCTGGAGGCCGCAGGACAACGGTTACCCTTGCTGCAAGAGACTGGATTTCCGTGGGAAAGCGGACCAGAACGATGGACACAGGAATACTTGCCCACCGGAAGCGGGGACAGCTGTTTTCCAGGATCACGGAAATAGACGAAGGCCAAGGCCATATAGAGCACATTATCCAACGGATAGAAGAAGAGAGAGACGGCCGATTAAGACCCGAAGCCAAGGAGAAGCTCAGAATAGCAGACAAAGCATTGACGTCTGGCGGACAACTCATCATCGAAATTGAAGAAGGCGCCCAAGAGACGAATTTGCCTGCAGGGGCATTGATTGCCGAAATCGAGGAAGAAGGCAAAAAGGAAAGCCTCACGAAAAAAATCAGGCCCATATTTAGCAACAAGCCCTAAGGTCAACACGTGTTGAGTCGGGTCAGTTTAGTTCTAAATATTCCGACAAAGCCCACAAGGTCGTAGGAGCCTCCTCCTGCGAAAAATCAGCCAAGTCCGTAACGACGACTAATCATTTTACTGTCCTAACCTGCGAAGGCCCTCGGCCTTAGCCTTTGTCGTTTTTAAAATGCGCCCTTCACTGAGTATGCCCTTGGTCTGAGGGGCCTTCCTTCCAAACAGTCTCACTGGTCCTCCATCTCAGGCCGATATGTCTTGACCCATCGCATGGTTTCAGGCATATTCGCCAGCCAGATTCACCAGGATAGATTTCAGACTGACAAAAGGAGGAGACGATGATGCATAAGGTGCATACCATTGAACGTTGGGCTCTAGTGGCTTTGTTGTCTTTTCTGCTGGCCAGTTCATTGGCTTTTGCGAAAGGCAAGGGTAAGGGCGGTGGTAACGGCGAGCCTCCTGGTTGGGAAAAGGGAGAAAAGAAAGGCTGGGAGTCCGATGTCGCCCCAGGCCTGGAGAAGGAAAAGGACCGCTCCAAACAGAAGCAACTGGAAACCGAAAGAGAAGAAGCTCAGGAAAGCATGGAACGAGCCGAGGAGGAACCCGAACAGGCAGAAGAAAAAGCTGAAGAAGCTGAAGAAGAAATGGTTCGAGAACAAAGGAAAAAGACCGAAGAGCACGAACAAAGAGTTATGAAGCGGTCACGCGAGGAGGAGAGGGGGTCTGTTAATGACTGGGAAGACCTGCCACCCAAATTGCGGAAACGCCATAAGGAGTTTGACCAGGAATAGTTTAACACTTCGGAAGGCATGTTCATGCGTCCTGAACAACACGTGACAGAACGAAGATCAATATTGCGGGAACGGACTGGGGAATGAAGGGAACAAAGGATTTCCCGAAATTAGGGACATCAGTTTATACTCTAGGGAGGAGCGATGAGCAAGTTGCGGCAAGTGGTTAAACCTGTCAGTATTGTTGTGATAATCTTCATGTTGTCACTTGTCGTCCCATATCAATCTTGTCTGGCAGCATTGATTGGGACTGAAATGGTGCTTGACACGGCTCCGGGACTTGAAGCCCGTCAACAGGTGAAGCAGATTCTGGATCGAGAGGATGTACGGAAGGCATTGAGAGCGCAAGGCATCAGCACGGAAGAAGCGAAGGCACGGGTAGATGCCCTGTCTGACGCAGAAGCGGCCCGTCTTGCGGAGAAGCTGAACCAACTTCCTGCTGGAGGGGATGCTCTGGGTACGATCGTATTCGCTGCTCTCTTTGTTTTTGTCGTTTTATTGGTCACAGATATCTTGGGATATACTGATGTGTTTCCGTTCGTAAAGAAACATGCCCGGTAGGAGGGATCACTTCCAGTTCGAGAGTCGTCGATCCGACCGATGCCGGGCGTGCCTTGCCCTTTTGCTACTCATTGTGGTCAGTCTCAGGTTCACTGGGTGTGGCACCCTGCACAGACAGTGGCCGAGGCTGCTTTTCGGGAAGCAACCCGCACATTTCCAACCAACGGGTCGGCATTCAATAACCTGGCCCAGGTGGTCTGGGAACAGGGAAAACAGCAGGAGGCACTGAAAGCTGCCCGGAAAGCGGTAGAACTAGGAGGGCCACTGGTGAACACATATCGAAAAACCCTTGAACAAATACAGGCCAGAAAACCTTGACGCCAAACTCGGGACGGGTATTCCGGTTTTCCTCAAAGGTGAAGAAGACTGAATAGGACGACGGATAACAAACGGAGGTCAAGCCATGAGAGACAGATGTTTGATGCTTTTTTTGTTGCTGGTCATTACTGGATTCTCAGTGGGTTGTGTTACACCGAAGGGAGTCACAAAACAGGAACAAAGGGATTATGTCCTGAATATGAAGGATGAGACGCTGGCCAAGCTGTATGAGCAGAAACCAGAAACAAGAAGCATGATAAAGAAGGCTTCCGGGTACGGAGTTTTTAGCAACATAGGTACGCACATATTTGTAGTGGCTGGTGGTAGTGGCTACGGAGTTGTAGTTGACAATTCGACAGAGCAGAAAACCTACATGAAAATGAGATCAGTGGGTTTCGGCCTAGGGATGGGTGTAAAAGACTTCCGGGCAGTTTTCATATTCAAAAACAAGAGAGTATTGAGTGAATTTGTCGAGAAAGGCTGGGAATTTGGGGGGCAGGCTGATGCTGCTGCCAAATCCGGGGACAAAGGTGGCGCTGTCGGCGGTGAGACCTACATTGAAACTGGCATTGCTATCTATCAGTTAACAGAAGCTGGAGTGGCTCTACAGGCAATGATAGCCGGATCCAAATATTGGAAGGACAAAGACCTGAACTAGTTAGTGCCCATCCATAAATGGGAATTTTAGCGGCACGAGTGCCGAACAAAGAACGGGTGGCCATGTATCCAGCGAAGGGCTCATGATGAAATTTGAGACATTAGCCGAGCAGAATTGCTACAGAGTCCGTTTTAAGCCGTACTGGTAATGTATACGTGAAGCAAGGTATTTATTCAAAGCCGTATTATGCCGTTTGTTTTCGAGCTATAGTCAGCAAGTTCGCTGAAACGATGGATGCCCAGACGTAGCTTTTGAAGGACCGTAGTCCTTTCCAGGTACAGCGGGCAAAACCAAAGCATCTTTTAATCCATGATATGCCGGATTCGATCCCGGCGCGAAAGCGGCGCAGGCGATTGTAGACCCATTGGCTGCGGCACATGTCTTCAACGTTGAGGCCGCGTTTTTTCGCAAAGCAAACATCTTTGATTTTTCTGCTCTTAGCCGCGTTCAGGTTGTCTGTTGAAGCAAAGCCGCCATCGAGGGCTACCTTGAGCGGATACCTGCCGTAGATTTCATTTTGCCGATCGAGCATCGTCTCGGTCAGTGTGCTGTCAGCTGGGTTGCCGTCGGTAATAATGCAGTCAACAATCAGGTTCGAAGAGCCGCCGACCAGACATACCTTGTGACCGTAAAATGTGTCCCTCCGGTCTTTCACAATGATATCGGTGTGCGGTTCAAAGATTGAGACCACTTTCTCAGAGGCCGGCACCGAAGCGCCGTGAATGACCCTTTTTTCGGTCTGGTCGATGGCACGCAGAGCCAGATCAATATGGTGGTTCAGTTCGTTACATATGAGCATAGCGACAAGATCAGGCTTATGTTTCAAGATGTCAGCAGTTTTCTGGGCATAGTCCACTACGTTGCGGGTCAGTTTGAGCAAATCGAGGTACTTGCTCTTACGCTGCTTTTTGTTCTGGGCATGTTGAATACCCAGCATACGGCGCTTGGCCCTGCGGGTGTGATTATGAAACACAATCCCTGAACGTGGAAAATGCTCTTTGGCTTTTGTAAGAATACGAGTGAGCACTCTGACCGAATCCCATAAAAGCGTCGAATCGGAAGGAGCATGGATGTTGGACTCTACAACCGTGCTGTCAATTCGAACCTGGCGGCCCTTCTCCATATCGTTATTTTTGGCATATTCGACGATACAGCGATTGATCTCCTCCCAGGTCTTTGGGGACAACGCTTTGATGTTTTTGCACAGCACTGATTTCTTAAATCTCTTATCCCCAATGCCAATGAGGCAGAATCGCCTCAGACTTACAGAATCTGCAAGATGAAAGGCAAGATCCTGATAGCTGACCCCAAACATCTGCTTTACGATTGCCACCCGAATAACCTGCTCGGCGCTCATTCCGTTGGCTCCTGCCCGGCATTTGTCAGTATCTGGGGAAAGGTCTTGCATCGCAAAATCGCTAATGGTAGGATTAGCCTTCAGGATGCGGTTGATGGCATCGAGTTCAACGGCTCTGGGATGATCCAAACTTTGTGGCATCAGCGGCATTTGTTTTTTGCTCTTTTTGCGCATTTTGTGGTGG
>LJTR01000390.1 GCA_001303465.1 Phycisphaerae bacterium SG8_4 | reverse complement strand
TCGGGGCAAGTACAGCCTAAAGTCTCCCTCACGAATTGCTTAATCTCTTTGTCGTTTTTCATTCCACCTAAGCTCAATATGGTGTCACCTATCACCTTGACCAGATAGCGTCAAGTTTCCGCAGTCACTCTGCAATTGCGGCCAAATCGAGAAGGAAGGCAAATCTGAAGGCTGTCTCACGATATCGCTTGTATCGCCCGGAAACTCCACCATGTCCGGCTTCCATCTTTGTCCGCAGGAGAAGCTGATTTGTGTCAGTTTTCAACGCCCTGAGCTTCGCAACCCACTTGGCAGGCTCCCAGTATTGGACTTGAGAATCATGCAGGCTCGTTAGAACCAACAGGTTTGGGTAGTTCTTTGTCTCCACATTGTCATACGGAGAGTACGAAAGCATATAGTCATAATACTCCTTCACATTGGGATTGCCCCACTCATCGTATTCGCTCGTTGTCAGTGGTATAGTATCATCGAGCATGGTCGTCACTACATCCACAAAAGGAACGGCAGCCACGGCCCCTTTGAATAGGTCTGGTTGCATGTTAAGAACCGCTCCGATAAGCAGACCTCCAGCACTTCCTCCCATCACTGAGAGCTTGTCCCTGCTCGTATATTTCTGCTCCACCAAGTGTTCGCCGCAGGCGATGAAGTCTGTAAACGTGTTCTTCTTCTTGAGCAGCTTACCGTCTTCGTACCACTGTCGCCCCATTTCTTGCCCACCGCGTATGTGAGCCATGGCATAGATGAAGCCACGGTCAAGAAGGCTGATTCTGTAAGCATCAAATCCTGGATTCATACTGTAACCGTAAGAGCCATATCCGTAGAGCAAGAGAGGATTGGCTCCATCCTTTTTTAGCCCCTTTCTGTAGACAAGGGAAATTGCGACCTTAGTCCCATCCTTCGCTTCAGCATGGATTCTTTCAGACTCATAATTGTCAGAACTGAAACCTCCCAACACCTCCTCTCGTTTCAGGAGCTTCTGGCTTCTAGTTGCCATGTCGTAGTCGTAAACGGAATTGGGGGTGACCAGAGAAGTGTATCTGTAGCGAAGAAGCTTCGTCTCGAAGTCATAGTTATCTGTCGGTCCGACAGTATAAGTTGGCTCTCCGAAGTCCATATAGTGTTCTTCCTCTCCCGACCAAGGCTTTATCCGAATTTGTTTGAGGCCGTTCTTGCGCTCCATGACTACCAGAAATTCCTTGAACATCTCCATGCCTTCAAAGAACACATCGTTGCGATGAGGGATGATCTGCTCCCAATATTCTTGCCCTGTTTGACCGACAGGCGTTCTGGCCAGCTTGAAGTTCATTGCCTCGTCATTGGTGCGGACATAGAAATGATCTTTGTAATGATCTACCGAGTACTCATGGTCCCGTCTTCTGGGCAGGAAAACCTGAAAATCACCGTCCACATCACTAGCATCCAGATAGCGGACCTCTGAGCTTAGTGTCTGATCCGATGCGATCATGATGTATTGCTTCGATTTCGTTTTGAAGACATGGCAATTAAAGGTCTCATCAGTCTCCTCGAAAACCAGTTCATCATCCGAAGGGTCGGAACCCAGACTATGCTTGTAGACTCGATTCCAACGAAGGGTAGTGGGGTCCTGTCGTGTGTAAAACAACGTTCGATTGTCATTCGCCCAAGCCATGTTGCCTGTCACCTTCTCAATTTTGTCCTTGAGCGGTTTGTTCGATACGAGATTCTTGAAATGGATGCTGTAGATTCTCCGTCCGGCAGTGTCTACTGAGAAAGCAAGAAGGTCCTGATTGTGACTTATCGCACGTTGGCCTACTGCAAAGAAGTCATGGCCTTTTGCCATTTCGTTGACATTCAGCATGATCTGTTCTGAGGCTTCGAGAGAGCCCTTCTTTCGACAATAGATTGGGTATTCCTCTCCCTCTTCAGTTCGGCTGTAGTAGAAGTACCCGTCCTTGCTATATGGCACGGACACGTCAGTCTGCTTGATTCGTTCCTTAAACTCCTGGAACAAGGTTTCCTGCAAGCTCTTTGTATGGGCCATAATGGCGTCCGTGTACTTGTTTTCGGCCTTTAGGTAATCAATGACTTCAGAGTTATCCCTTTGGTTCAGCCAGTAATAGTCGTCGATCCGGATATGTCCATGTTTCTCAAGTTGCACAGGGGTTTTTCTTGCTGTGGGCGGCTCCGGTTGCCCGGCAGTACATCCGCTGGTGGCAAGTACGGTGACAACGGATAGAGTCAGACATATTATCCGATGAGTTTTGAGGAGGTGTTTCATGACTGTTTCTCCTGTGAGAACAACTTGCTCTCTTCTTCTGACGCTCACTATTGGGGCGACTGAAAATCCCGCAGCCAGTTTGAGAGATTAGAACGCTGGATCTTAGGACTGTCAAGCAAGTACTCTTCTGTTTCCGGCGGCCATTGTATCTTTCAAATACCAGACGAAGGGGGAGTCGGGATTGCGGTTTTGATGGAAGTTCAGTGGTTAACAGCATAAGCTCCGGTTAGTCGATTCTACCCTGTTATTCCTCTACTGAGCGGCAACTGCCAATTATCCCCAGATAGTCCTGGACGCGGGAACACCAATTTCATAGATTGTCTCCTACGTGAGATGTTGAAGCACGGCGGCACCCAAGGGGCCTCATCGCCTATATGACCGGAAAGAACTGAAGGCAAGGTCAATGGCTGTGATGGCATGGCGCAGAAGGAAAGGCTGAAAGAACCTCAGACAACTGATGACTGATTCAACGATGGTAGAGCGGAATGAACCCAAGGAACCTGACTTGTCTTCCGACGCCGCACGGCCTCGCATGACCAAGGAACAGATCAACGCACATCCAATTGGAAAATATCAGGGGCGTGTCCATGTGATTCAAAGACCCGAACAAGTCGAGAAGGCGGTCAGGCAGTTGGAAAAGGAGAAGGTCTTGGGGTTTGATACGGAAACACGGCCCACGTTCCGAGTGGGGCAGAGCTATCTGCCTGCGGTCCTGCAATTGGCCGGCGAGCAAGCGGTCTACATTTTTCAATTGAGGTATTGTCGTTTGCCCGAGGCTCTACGTCGACTGCTGGCCAATCCAAAGATCATTAAGGCGGGCGTTGCTTTGGATCTTGATGTGCAGGAATTGAATAAGCTGGCCCCGTTTGAACCAGCAGGATTTGTGGATGTGGGAGAACTTGCCAAGCAGGCAGGTTGTATGAACCGCGGTCTTCGTGGACTGGCCGCGCTGTTGCTGGAATTCCGGGTGTCAAAGAAATCCCAGACTTCAAACTGGGCCCGAAGAACATTGACCCGTGCACAGATCGAATATGCTGCAACAGACGCCTGGGTGGGGCGAGAGCTGTATTACGAGCTGCAAAAAATGTTGCCTTGACCACTACAAGAGGCTCAGATCCACACGACCGTCCACGTCGCTTTACGTTAGTGTTGTCGGAACACTGTTTGGATCTGTTTGATCCCGAGTTGTGGCATTACTGATTTGCTCAGCATGGGTCCCGGTTGTTTTGCGCTGAGCCCAACCCTGAACCGCTTTGGCGAAATGCTTCACTTCGCTATAGTGCTGCATTTACGCTGATTCTGTCCGGATCGTAGATGTACTTGCCCGGACGGGTAGATTCATCGCACGCCGCCTATTCTCCCAAGATATTGGTCAACGCATTCACAAGGTGCGTAACGTCGTCTTTGGTGTTGTAATGCGCAAAGCTAAATCGAACCACGCCTTCATCGGTGTCTACACCCAGTTTCTTCAGTAGTCTATACGCATAGAAATGAGCGTTTTTGGTTGCTATTCCTTTCTTTGCCAATAACGAAGCAAGCGAGGCCGATGAAACGGCCAGGCAGACAAGTGAGACATTTGCTTCGCGACCGGCTGCGCTTGACCTTCCAATGACTCTGATCGGCAACTGTCTGAGCGATCCTAATAATATCTTGCACAGAGACATCTCGTGTTGATTCATAAGGGCCGAAACTTCGGATGCCTTTCGATACAGTGTCTTGTCGGACGCACCGAAATGGTGACTGTGGAGGGTTTGAAAAAACTCGCCCAGCCCGGCAAGGGCAGCAATTGAGGCGTGATCGGGGCCGGCCGCATCCAGACGTGCGCCGGTCTTTTCGACGTTGAAGAAATGGCATTGCGGCGTCAGTTCTTCCAGAAAATCCGACGCTACATACATTACGCCCAGATGAGTGGCGTAAGTCTTGTAGGTGCTGAAACAATAAACATCAGCCCCGGTCGATAATATATCCGGCCAGCTGTGCGGGGCACAGGAAACACCGTCAATCACCACCCTGGCTCCGTAACTGTGCCCCAGGCGAATGATCTTCTGAACAGGATTGATAGTTCCAAGAATGTTGGAGCAATGCGTCATACATACGATCCTGGTCCGCTTGCTCAGCAGTTCTTCCAGATCAGCAAGATCAAGCTCCCCGTCTTTGGCGTTGGCGGGCCAAATATGCAACGTCGCCCCAGTTTGCCGAGCGACTCTTTCCCAGCCGCCGATATTGGCTTCGTGGTCCTGTTCGGAAACGATGATCTCATCTGCTTTACCGAGAAACGGGGCACAGGCGATGCTGAGTGTATTGAGATTCTGGGTCGTCGACGGACCGATAGTCAGTGTTTCTGTGGGTACGCCCAACAACTCAGCCATGACACTGCGGCCTTCGTCCATCTGTTCACCGGCTGCTGCAGCAAGCGGGTTGTCACCATAGGGCTGAACTCTGTTGCTGCGATAGAAATGGGTGAGCCTGTCGACCACGGGACGGCACGGAAAGGTCCCACCTGCATTGTCAAAAAATGCCCATTCTTTGGACGCGTCCAATTCAAAAAAAGGAAATTGCTCACGTGCAAAATCGACGTCGAAAACACTCGGATCGGCTTCAAGCTCCATGAAGTCTGCTCTCCTTAGGGCGCACAAGATGATTGATCGGTGATCCCTCCGCATCACGGGCGCCACGAGACACGGGCCGGCACAAAAGGACCAGAAAGCCTGGGAAGGCCATGATCAGAGACCCGATGTGACCGCGGCAGAAGCGGTGGCGTAACGGTGTATCCGATATTTCCCATATATCTTCATAAACGACAGTCCTTCATACTACGATCTTGATGATACCACAATCTTCGGTTCGATTTCAATGTCTCTGTGAGCCGATTCAAAGCTCGATCTCTGAGGTATTAACGCCCCTCATAGTCATGCAGCCAATGTTCGCAGAGTCTTGCATGACATAGAGCGAATCTGCAAAACTCGTTGTAGAACGAGACCATACAAGACAACAAGAGGAAATAATGGGCCGGATTGGATTCGAACCAATGTAGGCTTGCGCCAGTGGGTTTACAGCCCACTCCCTTTAACCACTCGGGCACCGACCCCTGTTTGTCAA
>LJTR01000389.1 GCA_001303465.1 Phycisphaerae bacterium SG8_4 | reverse complement strand
ATAGCCATATCCCATTTCACGCCATACTCATTCGAGACAGTAACTGCGACTTCCTGTTCAGAAGGCACCCCTGGTGTCAGATTTCCGGTCGTTGTCATCCTCATCTTGTACGCAAATGCCTGGGCCTGCTCGACTCTCTCGAGGACGCCAGCCAGAACTGCGTTTTCGCTAGTTCCCACAAAAACACTGGTTAATACGAGAACACCCGTCAGTATCACCGCAGCAGCAGCTAGCTTTGCCGTCTTGCCTTTCATAATGGTTCTCCATATCTTCCACCGGCTTGGAGCCGGGTCTTTTTGCACTGTCATTTCCATGTGTTCCAGAGCGTCAGCAAGGATTCTTTGATCTGTCCTGAAGTCGGTTCCGGCATTCGACTTGTCAATCAGGTTCCTTATCTTGTCTTCCGGCTTCATGCTTTCACCTCCTGATTCAGGATTACCCGGAGCTTATCGATTCCGTATCGATGCCGGCTCTTGACTGTATTGACTGAAATACCAAGTGACCTGGCGATCATCCTAAACGTCATTGCGCCCTGAAAGTGCAACATGATCGTCTCTCGCTGCTCGTACGGCAGTCGTGCCATCGCGTCGCGCAGTTGACGCAACTGTTCGTTGCACAAAATCGACCGTTCCGGCTCATCTGAGCTTGAACTGGCAGGCTCTTGCGGATCCAACTCAGCGCTCTGCTGATGTTTTGCCTTGTTCACGTTGCGTGCACGATTGGCCACACAAGTCAACAAATACCCCTTGAGACTGCCGGTCAGGCGAAACTTTTCGATGCTCCGGACGAAAGACAGAAAGACGTCGTGCACTACATCTTCGGCTGCACTTGTCTCATTCAACAGGGCAATGGCCAAAACCAGCAAATCGTTCTTGTACTTTTCATAGATCCGCCCGAGGGCATCTTTGCCACCGCGCTTACATCTTAGAACAAGCAGCTTGTCTTCCATTCGGCCGACCCGATCGATCAGGTAACAAACGTCTGTCGCTAATATAACAACTTGAACAGGCGTCCGGGTCTAAAGAAAATGGGCTTCTTTCTGCAAAAGCGCACAACAAAGGCCGAGCCAATCTGGCCCGGCCTTCGTTGTCGGTGTTCTGAGTGTGAGAATCAGTAGTCTTTTAGCAGCTCGTCGGGCCAGTCTTTGCTCAGGATCTTCTGGAGGTTGCCTTCGGTGTCGAGGATGACAATTTCCTTTCGTCTGTGCGGGGCGTTCGGGTCGGGACAGAGATAGTGGGAGTTTTCAGCTACAAGGCAGGAAATCTGATCGCGACCTTTCCACTGTGAGACGAGCTTAGGAAGGGAGTCGTCTCCGAAGGATTCACACTTGTCGATGAGGATTTTTGAGGAGTCAAGGTCTCGGCCGAGTGTGTATATACCGAGCGTGTTCTTGTCTCCGGGCAGGAGGATCTTCTGGGAGTCGTGCGAGAGCGCAAAGAGATGGCAATTACCTTGCGTGAAGTCAATGGCGAATTGGGGGAGGATTCCGCTGACGGTGCCGGTTAGGGTGTCGCAGCAGAAAATGGTCTCCTTTACTGTGTCGATCCTGCTGGAGGGCAGGGACATCGTTGCGGAGGTGAAGAATATGCGGTTGTCGCGGGCATAAGAGACGTGCGTCCAGGGGTGATACAAGACCCCGGCCAGTTCCGTAGCGATGCCCGTGCAGACGTATACCGCAGTGGAATCGTTGCCATCGGATTCGGCGGGCGAGGCAAGGAGCCGGCCGTTGGGGTCGATGACGGTCCGCTCGACAAGTGAGCCGAGGGTGGGTGTTTGTGCGTCGAAGAACTCGCCTTCGGGCTTGAGATATGCGATTGCACGGGAATCCGGGGTGAAAGCGTAGCCGATAGCTGTGGCCGGCGCGACGAGCGTTGGAGGGATATTCTCGGTTGGTGGAACAAGGTACAGGTCGTATCCGACGTCCCACGCACTGCCGTTGATGCGGTCGGCGCCATATGCGATAAGCCGGGAGTCCGGCGAGAAACGGATGCGCCAGAGCTGCTGCGAGCTTGTTGCAAGAATTTTGCGCTCGTTGGGGTTGGCGGTCGGGGCGCAAACAAGCTGACAGTACGTTAGTTCTTTAGATTTGGTTTTGTTGATGAGTTCGGTACCGATTCTACGTTCGAGCTGAGTGTCTACATTTTCGATTAGATATCTCTGGACCCAAGCGATGTGCTCGTCATTGAACGAATCTTTCTGGCCGTCGTCTGTGGTAACAGGTTTCCCGACGAAGGGGAAGTTACTGTCTTTGATTCCTTCGACGAGGATTTTTTGTTTGAGGATTTCAGCGTGTGCCTTGATTACTTTGACCTGACCGGAAGGAAGAAGGTTGAAGGCATAATTGAAGTCATCTACTTTGACTATCTGGCCGTAGGCAAATTGGGAACCGTCCGGTGAGATGGCGGGCCAGAGGGTGGTAGTTTCTTTTGGAGCGATTTGTGTAAGAGAGCCGGTATTGCCATCAACGATAAAGAGAGCGCCGTATTTGCTATAGATGCCGGTGGAGCCGTCTGTGGACCATTGGAGTGAGTCCTTAGGGTAGCAGCCGGCAAAGAAAGATACGGCGGTGTAGAAGGCGATAAGGTACCATGTTATCTTTTGATTACTCATAGCTTTTTCTCCTTTAGGTATTGCTTGTACGTGCCAGGCAGTTTTGTTTTGGTGAACTGGGCGTCGACATGAGGTCTTGGTTGTATCGCGGCGAGGGCTTTTTGTCGCCAGAAGCTGTCTTCGGTCTTTGGGGCAGTCGGATACGAAAGGGCTATCGAGGTATAGGCGATAACATCGAGCGAGTCGGGCGTCGGCTGAGCTGGTCTTGACCGTCGACCGGTGGAGAAGCCGATACCAAAGGCGATAAGAATAGCTGCCGCGACAGCAAATTTTGTTACCCTGCCTTTTGTAATGAATCTCGATATAGTCGGCCCGGTAACAGGCGGTTCTATCCCTTGAGACCTGGCCAGCGCAATCGAAATATCGTCGTGGACCCTCTTGTCCAGATCGGTACTGGCCTTCAATTGCAGTTTCCTGATCGAGTCATTAACGTTATCTGCGGATATCATTCTCGTACCTCACCATTCAACATTGATCGCAGTTTGTCCAACGCGTACCGATAACGGCCCTGCACAGTGCTGATCGAGACGCCCTGTTGTTTGGCGATCTTCTTGAACTTCATCCTGCCGTGCGAACGCAGGATCAGGACTTCTCGCTGCTCATACGGAAGCTGCTCAAGGGCCACGCCCAACTGACGCAATTCTTCCCCGAACACAGCGGCAAACTCCGGATTGCCGGAATCAGGATCGGTCGTGTCCGTCCTGTCCGGCAGGACACGATTCCGTACTTGCTGCGACCTGTTCTTGGTGCGCGCCCGATTGGCAACACAGGTCGCCAGGTAGCCCTTCAGGCTTCCGGTCAGCCGAAACTTCCGCGACGACTCGATGAAGGACACGAAAACATCGTGCACAACGTCCTCGGCCGAGCTTACGTCAGTCAGAAGGGCAGCCGCCAATGTTACCAGGTCATCTTTGTACTTTTCGTAAACGTCGCGCAGCGCGCCAATGTCGCCGCGATTGAACTTCCATACAAGTAGTCTGTCTTCCAGCATCAAAGAACCGTCTTTCCAAGCTTGGAACAATCGATTGCCATTTACATAACAACTGAGCAGACTGCTTTAGTATAAGGAAAGTGAAAACATTCCGCCATTTTCCAGCATTGGTGTTCTTGAGTCAGCATGGGCCAAAGCCCATCCTACAGAAATGGCGGATTACATGCTCTTGTCGTAATAGACGATGTACTGGCCTTCGTGGTTGGCCGGGGTGAGCTTGTTGAATTTGACGAAGCGGGTTGAGCCGTCGAGGTAGCCGACTACCAGTCCGTCCGGCTGCGACTTCATGGGCTTGCCGACGCTGTGGGCGAACTGCCCGCGAACGTGCGAGGCATACCAGGCGGGCCAGTCGCCGGTTGCGCCTACGGCGTCGAATCTGTTATAGCAGAAACAGGTTGCCAGTGTGCCGGAGGTTGCGCGGTCGTTGATCTTCTTGGCCGTGGTATATTTTTTGCCGGTGGCGGTGTCCGTGAAATCGCCGCGATTGCCCCAGTATATCCAGCCGAGCATGGCGCTGTCGACAAGAGCCCGTGCCGGCTTGACGGGGCTGAGCCAGTTCTTGGTCGATTCGAAGTACTTGCGTGCCGTCTCGCAGGTTGCGTGCTTTTCGGAAAGACCATAGCTGCCGAGCTGTGCCATCGCCCTGTAGTTGATCAGCGTCATGAGATCGGCTCCGTCCCAGCTCTTGTTGTAGCCGGGGATCGATTTGTCCACGACGTTTCCTTCGGGCAAGTAGCTGTCGAAATCATCGGCATAAACAAAGATGGCTGTTGACCCCTGATGCAGATTGTTCTGGCAGATGGCTCTGCGGGCTCGCTCTTTCGCCACATTGAGGCAGGGCAGCAGGATCGCGATCAACACGGCGAGGATTGCCATCACTACGAGCAGTTCGATGAGTGTGAAGCCTGATTTCCTCTGTTTTGTGCCGATCATTTTGCGCGCCTTCTCACTATATATGTCTTCAGCGTTCGTGTTTCTTCTGTGAAGTCGACGCCCATTTCATTTTTGAACCATTTGCGGGCCATTTCGGGGGCTTCGGGGCCTTCCCAGTTGGGCCCCTCGCAACTGATCGGGCCGGTTATTCCGGTTTCGTCGACGATAATGATGCAGTCGGCTTCATAGTCTTTGTTCTGCCACCGCATGAAATCCCCGAACAGATACCCAAAACCAAATCCCGGGCCGGCAGACGATGACTTCATGCCCGTCTTGATCTTGCCGCCAGCGTCGCGGGGAACGGGAGCCCGCACTTGCTCGGGATCCTTCAATTCCCTGCCGTCATGGCGGGCTATCCAGACGGTGCGCGGTTCGCTGACTTCGACTATCTCCAAGCCGAAGTGGTTTAGCAGAAAGCGGATCATCTCCTGAGGCGGAATATCCTTCCGGTAGACAAGATCATGGCTGAGTTGGATATCAGGTATGTCGCCCTGAAGGCGGACACGGCCGACGGCCTCGTGAGAGCCGTAGGAGCAGGCGTAGTACTTGAGCGGATTGTTGAACGGCTCGGCGCGGTAGTCCTCTATACCCGGCATCTTAGTCCGATGAGCGGCATATTCGGCTTTCTTTTTGTGTTCGATAAGCTCCATAGTCTCAGGGAGCGGATGTGTTTTGTAGTATTCCGACAACTCTTCGAGGTGCCTTTCCCAGTTCTTGTACTTGGGCTTCTCGAACTCGGGATTCCAGTCCCAGAAGGTATAGTGCTTGAATATTTCGTCTTTCTTGATATTGACCTCCAGGATATCATTGATCTGTTCGACGGT
>LJTR01000388.1 GCA_001303465.1 Phycisphaerae bacterium SG8_4 | reverse complement strand
ACAACGGCTTGCACAGTGACCGGTGCGGTTATGCGAATGCGTGGATTCGGATTAAGCAAGCGTACTGCATTGGCGAGCAAACGGCGAACTTCGAAGATATGGTGCTCGCTGCTGGTGGCATAGCCGGGCGAACAGGTTGATTTTAGAGACGTGGGTTCTGTCGTACAATACTGGCTGACAGCAACGACTATACCGCCTCTGGCGGAGCAGGCGAGCAATCCCAATCCGATTGATAATGCCTTGGGCGTTGCTACAACTGTTGATTTAAGCTGGACGGTAGGGGGCCGGTGCAACATCACACGATCTCTACTTTGGCACAGAAAATCCACCGCCTTTTATGTGCAACCAGACTACTACAACATTCATGCTTGGCTACCTGCCTCATACCACTAAGTTTTACTGGCGAATAGACGAGATTAACGATTGGGGCACGACAACAGGCCAGACCTGGAAATTCACAACTGTGATGTTACCACCGCCATTGCCGGGACAGGCGAGCAATCCAATTCCTGCCGACGACGCTACAGATGTCTCAATAGATCAGGATTTGAGTTGGACGCCCGGCTTAGGTGCCATCTCACACGATGTCTATTTTGGAACGAGTATGATACTGCCTTTTATAAAGAACCAGACGGCCGCAACATTTGATCCGGGTAGAATGGAGATTGGTAAAAAATACTACTGGCGCATTAACGAAAGAACTACATCTGGTACAATAGACGGGCCGCTCTGGAGCTTTACCGCTTCGACAATACCGCCGCCGCCACCTTAATCGTCCTATTACATCATGACGCTATTTTTTTACGAGTGATTGACCTGATTTATCAATATTATAATCAATATCCATGAATCTTGACTGGAACATTTAAGTTAGAGACTATATCGCAAGATACCTTTCTCCTGAGTCGCAAATTATTCACCCAAACCCTGGTCGAGTAGACGTAAAGCTCTATTATTTAGGCATACTTTGTGTTCCCAGTTTCTCTTCTCTTTCGATTGAAGAGTGTCACAATATTCTGCCATGTGCTGACATAAAATAGCTTTGTATTCAGTTCTTTTCGGATTGGCTTACCAGCCAATCAGTCGTACAAAAGACACCATTCCTACGAGCTGCATAACACCAGAATTCTTCGTTAAATTCATGTCTCCCATGATTACGTAGTGCAATATTTTTAACAATTTTGTTTCCGAAGTCCCCTTCACGAGGATCTGAGGGGCTCCCAGATGCTTCCTCATCACCATCCTCCGGAGCAATCTTGAATCCCTGAGTCCTTGAGGATATGATAGACTGTTGATGCTGAGAAGGTCAGTCAACGGGACTGTTGCCGGTACTGCATTAGGAGAATTGGAAAGGAAAATCATGGTAAATCAGAAACTCACGCGAAGGCAGTTTGTTGGTGGTTCACTGGGGGCATCTCTCCTGGCGAGCGTGCGAATCGAGTCTGAACCGAGGGACGAAATGGCCTTTGCCTCAAAGTACAAACTGTTTTGGGGCGATCTGCACAATCATAACGCCGTGGGCTACGCCAAGGGTTCCTTGGATCGCTCCTTCCGGATCGCCCGGAGCCTTCTGGACTTCTACGCCTTCACGCCCCATTCCTATTGGCACGACATGCCAAAAGTTTCCGAGGCGACCTTCAACAAGTTCCACAATGGATTCAAGACGACGAAGGAGCGTTGGCCCGACGTTCTGAGGAAGTGCGCTGAGTATCATGAAGTGGGCAAGTTCGTCACTTTCCCAGGTTATGAGTGGCATTCGAGCAGGTACGGGGATTATTGCCTAATTTTCTCATACGACAACGCCCCTTTAAAGACTTTCAACAACCTGGAGTCACTTCAGAAGTTTGCCCGGGAAAAGGGTATCATCGTGATCCCCCATCACCCAGCGAACAGGCGAGGGAATCGCGGGGCCAACTTCGAAACTCTGAGAACAGACGTTTCACCCGTTCTCGAAATCTACTCGGAGTGGGGGGGGAGTCGAGGGCGAGGATCAGTTGAAGTTGAACCTCAGCAACCTGTGGCGGATTCCGAAAAAGGCTGTTTGTTCAGCGCTTCAGCATCCAAGATGCATGCACTGAGAACTCTTGGGAAAGTTATCGTTCAGCGACAAACTTGCACTCATCGATTTAATAGTGTAAACATGCATAGATTGAACCTTGTCCGGATGATAGTCTTTCGTAATTTCAAGGAGCGTTCTTGATGAGCAGCGAGCGGTTAGTTGAGACGGTTCTATACGCCCTTATTTCAGTTCTTGCCGTCTGCCCGATAGTGGCTTGCGGCGCGCCGGCTCCGTGGTGGAATGACGGATGGCGTTTTCGTACTATATTAAGCAGCAGTACCCCTGCACGTGATGATGCCCTTACGCCAACCGAGGCCATTATCGATTTTCCTGCGCTGCTAAAGCAGGCCGGCGTCACCGGAGAGTTCGATCAGGGCTCACTGCGCATTATTGAACGCAGCGGCAAAGAGCCGGTGCGAGAAGTGCCTTTTGTTTACCGCAACGAATTCAACGCGCTCAAAGGTCGAGAGCAGGCCTATCTGAGTTGGTTCGCTCATCCGCAGACCAGGCAAGTGAGTTCTTATGACATCTATTTTGCTACAAAGGACCGCGGCATCACGGCCCGGGATTATGATGCGGACCTTATGCCGCCGGCAAACATTCTGACCAATCCCGGCTTCGAAGATGAAGTTGATGGTATGCCTGCCGGCTGGCAAATAGCACCTGACGCACTTATCTGGCTGGATAGATTCGATCACACGACAGGACGACGCTCACTAAGAATTGTCGTAGATGGAAATACGGCGAAAAACACATCTCGCGAGGTAACTATTTCTCAAATGATCGACGTCCACAAGTTTGCGGGGCAGGAGATGGTTTTTCAATGTGATCTGCTGGCCGAACGCGCCCAATACGGCGCGCCGGTTTCCATAGAACTCGAGCAGTTCCGAGCAGATGGCTCACGCATCCTCGAATATGCCGTGGAGCCGCGATGGCTTACGATAGAATTGGCCCAAGGTCAGCTTGTGCAGTTTTCTGAGCGAGGCAGGTTCAGCCCTGAGGCCGCTCGTGTGAATTTGAATATCCGGCTTCGCTGCTATGTCAAAGATGCAGACACCCGCCGGATTCTCACAGGCCCGGGATCCTTCTTCACGGTATGGCTCGACCGTCTGGTGATCCGTCCTGGCCAGCGGTTAAGTTGCCCGGCCCAAAGCCATGCAGGTTTCGTTGAGGGTGCCCTGAAGACGGCGCCCATAAATCGCGGCTTTGAGTTCACAGGCATACGCCGGCTTGCTTTCAACGGAGCATCGGAAGGAACCCTAACCGCCGGAAGGTTCAATCCCAATCCACATTCCGTTCATTGGGGTCTGGAAGCGGGCACCCTCGAGTTCTGGTGCCGTCCGTTATGGAACGCCGACGATGGCGCCGAGCATATTTTCTTCGAGGGTGTTGCCTATGGACATCGGCTGCAATCGCGTCTGCGTAAACTAGGCTCGGACGGTGAAAACCAACTTGAGTTCACTATCGCCGATGCCGGCGGGCGGTTGCGCACGGTTCGCGGATTTGCCTCCTTGAGGAAGGGTCGGTGGCACCATATTGCCGCCACCTGGGATTTCCCTAAGGCACACCTTCAGCTCTTTGTGAATGGCAAGCGCACAGCAGAACGAGGCCCCGACAACCGTCCTTGGCTGAGCAGTATAGTTGCGATAAACGACAAGAAGAGCAAAGGTATCGGCATCGCGGAAGAAGACAGTAGAAGCCTGCCGATGCAGGCGTTTATTGGCGGTGACAGAACATGCACGGCGAAGCGCGCCGCCGAGGCCGTTCTGGACGAATTTCGAATCTCAGATGTCAGCCGCTACGACAAAGACTTTATTGCTCCTCGAAAAGAATTCCGGACAGACCCCCATACACGCGCCCTCTTTCATTTTGAGAACGAATCAGACGGGACCCACGATTCCGACGACAGGTTTGTCCGAGGCCACCTAGCGTGTGAGCTGCAGCCTCAAGAGCAAACGGTCCCACTGGAAATCTTTACAAACGGGAAAATCGATCGTCGCCTTGTTCTCGTTAAACCGCACCCTTCTTCGGAACTGTTCCAGTCCATCCGGGCGGAAAGTCGTTTACCGGTAAGTCGCCCTTTTCGCATGCTGCCCGACCCTCGGTTCGTCGATTATCGCCTGAGAAAAGTCGAGCGTATCGTCACGCGCGCGGATGATAATTTCGCATTCAAGGTAGGCGGCGATTTCGAGCCGCTGATGTGCTCGGTTACGTTTGAGCAGGCCCCAGGCGCATCCGGCCGAATGACGCTGCTGCCTCGCTGTCGGGCTAATGACAACGTCGTGCCTTTCAGCGTTGAGAGCCTCAATACGACTCTCTGCCCGAATGCAACCGACGATAGTGAGAAGGCTTTCGAAACATTCAAATATGCTTTGCAGACGACGAACTATTTCGACGCTCACTACTGTGAGACGCTTGCGGACCGTCACCGCGCCCGGATTTCATACACTTTGCTCAAAGCTTTGAATATCTATCCATTCGACCAGTGCGGCCCGCTGAATCATATGTTGCGGAAGCTCTTTTTGGCTGCCGGCATTTCCTCGAACAATTCCTCAGGTACGCACCATCAGTTCGAGCAGGCCTTCTACCGGGGCAGATGGCGGCTCTTCGACCTTTCGCCGCGACTGTACTGGCTCGACAGGGATGACGCCACAGTGCTCAGCCGACGCGGCCTGGAGGAGGATCCATATCTCAAATTGCGCCAGGGTGGAGATATGAGCGCCTGGCTGCGGGGCCGAAGGAGCAGGGCAACATTTGGAACAGCAGAAAAACCGCACAACATGGACTTTCCATTGCGTTTGGGCGAGCGAATAAGCATCGGTTGGCACAATGAGGGTCGATGGTTCGAACTCACAGATAATCGAAAGCCAATCCCACTGGCCAAAATTCCGCCTTACTTCGGCAACGGGACCATCGTCTATGAGCCGGTCGCTGAGACGGAGGCGTCTGTCTTCGATAATATTCTGGTCGAACGATACGACCGGGCTCCAGCGTCTTTACGCTCGCGAGACTCGCAAGGGGCCGGCGTTTTGATCTATCGAATCGAGTGTCCCTATATTCTTTCCGATGCCATGATTGTCGGCTCATACCAGGCTCGCAGTCCCGGAGCCATTATATTGTCATTGTCTTTCGACCAGGGCGAGAGTTGGACGGAAGTCTGGCGCAATCCGAACCGCGATGGAAGAATCGATGTTAATATAAGCCATGAGATAGCCGCACGTTACGGTTATTGGCTGAAGGTCAGGTTCGCTCCGGAACGACGCGCAGAGATAACCGGCTTGAAGGTTCGCACGACATTTGTTGT
>LJTR01000387.1 GCA_001303465.1 Phycisphaerae bacterium SG8_4 | reverse complement strand
CCCGGACCCATTCCTTCGGTGACGGCCCAGAACTGGCCCGGCTGCAAAAACGTTCCATCCGGGATTTTGTACTTGAGCAGATCGGACGCATCGTCACTGAGATAGACATTGCTCAGATCGACCGTTGCGGGCCCCGGGTTGTACAACTCAACCCAATCGGTACCGGCATCACTGTTTGCCAGCAGCTCGTTGATCAGCACCCGAGCCTGCGGGTCGACGCCGGCCCCGGGCTCTCCGATGGTTGCCCGGAGAATCGGGCTTACAAAGCAATCCGAACTGCCCCTGAGGCTGGCGTTGTGACTCTGGATGGCCAGGACGTTTTGCCCGGGACGCAAAAGGTCCATCCGGCTGGTCAGGTCAATGCTGGCTGGCGGCGGATCTGTGGCGGGTCCGCCACTCTGGTTGAACGGCGGGGGATTGCCTGATATCTGACCTGAATCGGCCACGCGGACGCCGTTAAGATAAAGCACGAAGCCGTCGTCATAGTGAACGTCGGCTCTGAGCGACGAGAAGAAGGAGATGACCTCTGCCGTCAGCTCAAACGGCAGTCGCGCATAGATCGACATGTAATTGCCGGGCATGTCACTGATCTGGGTCGCGATGAATCGCAGCTCGTCTGCCTCGTTGCTGTATCCATACCCGCTCGGGCCTTCGGCCCACAGAGTTCTGGCGGGATTGTCGTTAAAGCCGACTTCTGTCCAGGCTGTCGTGGGTCTGCCGCTGGCGCTCGGGGATGGCTCGGTCGTCCCTTTGAAATAAAGGCCTCTGTGGCCCACATCGACGAGCGTTAGAGCTGTCGACTCTTCGGTCACAGCCCGAACCTGGTCCGGTTCTCCCGGCGTGCCGCCAACGAACGTGCTTGGCGACCAGCTCGACGCCTCGGCCGGATCGCCGCCGGGTTTTGATAGAACCAATGAGTGACCTGTACCGTCGGGCGCGGCCAGCCAGGGCGGATCGTCGTCATACCGCAGAGAAATGACGATCTGGCCACAGCTGTCGGATAGTTCGATGCGCTCGCCGTCGTTGCTCAGCCGCCCCGTGAAAGGACCGCGCACGCCGGCCAGACCGTATGACCGCTCGAGGGCAGCGGGGTCGCGTGCTATGACCAGATACGATTTTGGCCCGATGATAGTCCCGGGGTCGAACTCGTAGCCGATGCCGTTGGTAAAGGCATAGCCGGTGAGATCCTCGAAGACAGCCCGATTGTTGTACAGCTCGATGAACTCAAGTGTTTCTCCGTCTCCGGGCGCGTGATACATCACCTCGCTTATGACTAACCCGAAGCCTCGCTGCCCTGTTAGGATGATTACCAGAGAGGCCATCTTAATTAGAAGACCATATCGACGCCGATTCGCGTCACTCATAAATGTCGGAACCTTTCTCAAATGGCCGCCACTCGGGTTTGCTTAGGACCTTCCTCGCGGCATTATCGGGAGTCTGGCATGTGGAATTGACGGGCAACATACCCAAACCTTCCGTTACCCTATACTATCAAATCCACGAGAGGATTTCCAGGGTGTTTGTGAATTGCGTGGGGGATAGGGAGATTTGTCTTCCTTCAGGTGAGATTTGAGACGTTGCGTCTTCAGTCAATCGTGTCTGTCTGGGCATAGTGGCGCAGGAGCCCCCAAGCCTTGGCTGCAATCTTCTTGTTCGAGGCCAGCAAATCCTTGATGTCACCGACGTCTAATAATAGCACCTCGATATCTTCGGAATCCTCCAGCCACTCGTCTGAGATTTCCCCCCGGGCCTCGGCCAACACCATATGGCAGGACTCATCGGTCAGCCCGGCAGATGAAAATACAGGTGGGCTGATATGCTTTATTTTCACAAGTTGCAGACCGGTCTCTTCCCTAAGTTCTCGTGAAACGGTTTCTTCTACATCCTCGCCGTCGTCTATCAGGCCCGTAGGAAAGCCATACTCATAATCCCAGAGCGGGACTCTGAATTCCTTGGTGACTACGAGCTTTCTGCCTTCGTCTGTTTCTATCGCTGCGACAATCACAACCACGTCGGCCTTGCCGGCATTTTGTACCGGTTTGTCTTTTCTGGAACACATGATCCAGGACTTCTCAGATTTTGCGTCCCGCTCGAAGCGGACTTCGAACAGATTGGCCCACCTGCAATCGGTTAACTTATTGAGTTTATAAGAATCTGACATACGTCTTCTCCAGAAGATTCTAGATTTAAATCACAGATAGGATACCATGAGCCGGGAGACGTTTTCAAGCATATTCGAACGCAGGGGTCACTCTTAGGGGACTTTGGGGCTTACTGTCTGTCACGGCACGCAGACATGTCTGTTTACGGGCGGATTTGCCACTTCAATTGCTCAACATTCGATTTCCATTTTGCCGATAAGAGACTTTGCTGGTGAGAATTGTTAAGTAGTAACACAGGTTCCGATAACAAGTGTTTGATCCTGAGCACAAAGATATAGACTGTCCGAAATGCCTTCAACGGAGGGTGTATTTCGACCGTGAGATCGGTTTCTACTGCATGTCCTGCGGTTACGAAATCAGTGACGAAGAGGCGCTGTTTCTAATCGAGAAGGTGACATCGACTTGCAAGCCCGCGCCCGATTCAGGAAAGGCTGCGCGATTGCCCATAGTGGAAGTCAAAAAGCCGCGCAGGCGCTCCGAACAGCCGGATCACATCAGTCCGGGCACTGACGAAACACAGACCAAGAAGACCGAGTGAGAAATTTTATTTTCTGGTTCGGGTGCCTCCAATATACACTTCACTGAAACACTTGCACGCCCTTGAACATCTCATATATAATCATAACACACTCCAAGCCAATTTAAGGCGCCATCTCTGGAAATATGGCTCACACGATATGGGCCGCCGGTAGACGGTCGATTCTGCGAGTGTAAAACACCTCTGAGGACTGCTCTGGGAGATTATTAGGGCCTTCTGTGGCACAGCTGTAAGGCGGCAGAAGTAAGTGATTTCTGCAAACGGGTATAGTAGCCAAAGCAGGAGTACGGGGGAATACCAGGGTCCGGGGGAGTACCAGGGAGTACCAGAGGAGTACCGTAACAGTTTAGCAGATTCTGTAATGGATTTGTGAGGCTGCGATTGCCCTTCCTTATGACGAGTCATGATAGAGGGCGGCTTGTGCCGTGGCGGTGTCCTGGGTGAATAGTGTCTCAAAGAATTGAAGCGGGTGGTTGCCTTGTCGGATGGCAGTGACTAATAAACTGGGTAGAACGCTGTGGGACAATGACCCTTCTTCAGAGCGAGTGCCAAAACAGACTTTTCGAAAAATCACCGGTGTTCTTAAGGTTTGCTCGGCATGATTGTTGGTTGGTGCAAGTCCAGGGACTCTTAGGAATGTGAACAGGCGAGGGTAGGCCGCATTCGGGTTGAGAATGCTTTGTCGCAAATCTTCAGCGTTGTCATATTTGAGTTTGGCACCTGCGGTTATTGTGTTCAGTTCATTGTAAAAATGAGGGATCATATCAATGGCTTGTTTTTTTGACAACTGGCCCTTGTCGCGTTGGCTTGCGACGGTACAGGCATAGGCAAGAAGTTTCTTTAGCCTTTGGCAAAAGAGAATGGATTTGTGGTCTCGGTCTTTTGAGCGGAGGTTCTCAATTTCCTTTAGAATATCTCTGGCTTTACGAATAAAGTGAGCCAGGCACGTTTGGTGATGCTCCGGGTGCACAACGAAGTATCCGGTGTAGCCGTCGGTGCAAAGACTGCCCTGAAAATTGTCGCCCAAGAGCCATTGAGCATTCTCTTTGGTTCGTCTGCTCGAAATGCGAAACAGGGCTAAGTCTTCATTGCCTGCGTACCAGAGATAACTGTTTTGGCCGTCTTCTCGCCAATACGTTTCATCGGCATAGGCAATGTCTGCTTGCTGTATTTTAGCCCGTAGGTCTTCATACAGAGACAGGCCTTTGTGGGTGGCTGCGCGGTCAAAGGCTAACGCTGAGGCCGGTACGAAGGGCATGCTAAATAAGGTACTGAAAAGCCTCTGAACCTGCCGATACGGCATTCTCAGCCCATATCTAAGATAAACAGCCGTGGCCTTGGTCACTGGACCGATCTCACAGTTTCGCAGCTCTCCGGGGCCATCCTGGTAGACAAGTCTGGTACATCTGGGGCAGTACGCTTGCTGATGTCTGAAATTGACCACATATGTTCTGGGCTGCAAAATGATGTCTTCCTGAACATGCTCATGGATCTGGTCACTGGCGTGCAGGTGATCGCATTGACAGTGAGGGCAAACTTTGGGGGCAGAGATGTCGAGTGCCTTGTCCACATGATCAGGTGGACGCCTGGTCCAGAAAGGATGTCCTTTGGGAGCACCATGTGGTCTTGTCTTATTATTGTTGTTCTGAGTCTTATTGCCCCTCGGAACTCGGGGCTTACGATTGGCCTTGAATTGTCGTTGATGCAGAGTTTTAAGTTGTGCCTTGAGTTTGGCGTTTTCTTGCTCTAATGTCCTGATCCTGTCATGCAGGGCCGCAACTTCATCACGACACATGTCTGACAGACGCCAATAGTCTCCATTGAGCCGACCAGCTTCCTTGATCTGATAATGGGCCCAGGTGGTTGAATGACCGTCCATGTGGGGACACGAGTGCTGATACAGACACTCAAAATCATAGGGCGCTTCAGGATAACGTCCCATGAGACTAGTCCATGCTCTGTTTCAGCAATTCCCAATTGACATCTGAAAGCTCCTGTATCAACTGTTTGAGCTTCTGATGTCGCTTTGTCATTTCACGGACAGTCGGAATGAGCGGTTTGCGAATATGCCGCCCTTTGCTTTTTCCATTCACCTTAAAAGTGAGGTTACATCCTTTGGGGTCTTGTGGACCTTTAGAGCAAACTGATCCAATGAGAATATCCAGATTGTCATTGATTTGCTGTTTAAGCCGCTGTCTTTTTTGGTCTAAATGGTACCAACATGTCACGATAGGCTCCTGTAAAACAAGGTATACACATATACCTATTTCCTATCATGTATGTCACCCTAGCGCGAGCTTTTTCTTAAAATATTTTGATATTAATTCAAAAACATGCTTTTGAGACGGCAGAATCTACTAAACTGTTACACAAAGGGGCCAGGGAACAAAGGGGCCAGCCCTTAAATTATAAGATAAGGGAAAAGAGGGGTCACATCTTTCTTTCAACTAGTTCTCAGAATCCAGGACGTCATCCTTATTTCTGCATCGACATTTCGGAGCCGCTTCGCGGGCTGTTTTGGTCTTTTCATCAGCCCAGCCTCCGAGGCCTGTCCCATTCGACAGGCTCAGGGCAGGCTTTCGGCCGGGGGGCCTTCTAGTTGACTATTGATTCCCGATGGATCGGGATCTTCGATATTGTTTGTGGTTCTTCGTTCCTGCTCCT
>LJTR01000386.1 GCA_001303465.1 Phycisphaerae bacterium SG8_4 | reverse complement strand
GCCGTCTGTCTTCTCACGCAACCCGGCCCGACCGAGAAGAAGAGTCTGTCGCTGTTTTTCCATCCGTCGCTGGAGGAATAGCCGGCGCTCCGCAGTTCACTCGAAACGCAGCAGGTTGAAGCCGGTTTTGTCGTCTGGCTTTCTCCGGGCGTTGAGCCCCTCGATTTCGATTATCGTGACTTCAAGAATCAGGAAAGTCTTCGTCCCATCACGCGGGCAGCCGACCATCACTCCGTCTGCCTTGCCTATGGCCGTGTGCATGTGCAGCTTCGGTCCCTGGTCATCGCAATAGATAGTTCCGACACCGAGCACCTCGCCCGGGCCGGTGAAATCCTTGAAGTCGGGAACGATTTTCGGCTCTTCCTGCACTGGCCCGACAACCACGTTGGCCCGTCTGAAGCCACCAGTGATAAGAACCGCCGCCGACTCGATGCTCTCAGCCCGTGCGATTTCGTGAATGGACTCGTAAAGGTCTTCGCCTTCGAATAATCTTGCCGCTATTATTCTGCCTGTCCTACCTACCGCGTATTCCATTTGGCTGCCCCGATGTCGGGTTTTTCGCTCCTAAATTCTGAACAACGAGTCTATAATGTTATGCGAACAGAGTCGAATTTGGAAGGAGTTTATGTGAAGCTTGCATCGCTTGTAGCCTTGTCCCTTTGCCTGTTGCTGGCAGGGTGTGGGGGACGGTCCTACTATATGGGGCAAAACTACCTCGAGAGAGGTCAGAACGACAAAGCCATCGCGGAGTTCAGCAAGGCCATCAGGATGAGTCCCAGGTCCGCCAAGGCCTACTACGGGCGCGGGACCGCCTACAGTGACAAAGGCGAGTATGAACGAGCCCTCGGTGATTTCACCAAAGCGATCGAATTCGACGCGGACAATGCCGCACTCTACAAGGATCGTGCGCTGGCGTATGCCCTGACGGGAAAGCACGGTCTTGCTATTTTCGATTTCACCAAGGCCATAGAACTGGATCCTGCCGACGCCGAGGTCTTTCACAGCCGAGGCGCCGCCTACCATTACCGGGGGCAGTACGACCGGGCCATTTCAGATTTCACAAAGGCGATTCAGCTCAGACCCGGCAACAGCGTCTTCCACAATGATCGCGGCGTGGTCTATGCCATGACCGGCGAACATGAGCGGGCCCTGTCGGATTTCACCAAGGCCATCGAGATCAACCCCAGGGATGCTGTGGTCTACAGTCTTCGTGCTGCTACGTACAGGGACAAGGGCGAATATGGCCCGGCAATCTCAGACTATAACAAGGCGATTGATTTGGACGGGAGGTTCGCCGAGGCCTACGTCGGCCGCGCGACCGCGTACTACCGTAAGGGCGATCTTGACAGGGCATGGTCCGACGTCCGTAGAGCGCAAAGACTGGGGCTGCGGGTCCCGCCTGAGCTTGTAAAAGCCCTTCGCAAGGCTTCGTCAAGAAACTGACAAATCACCGGTCTGTCTTCAGGATGATCGAACAAAATGCCGAGAGCAGCCAGAGAGCTCAGCCGAAATCTTTGGATCGGAACCTGCTCCTGGAAGTATGATTCATGGAAAGGTTTGATTTACGATCCCGGCAGGAAATATACGCCTAACGACTATCTGGCGGATTACGCCCGGCACTACAACACAGTCGAAATCGACCAGTGGTTCTGGAGTCTGTTCGGCGCCGGGGCGAAGCTGCCCGATCCTGAGACGGTCGCGATATACGCAGACAGCGTGCCAGGCGACTTTCTCTTCACGGTCAAGGCCCCGAACTCAATCACGCTGACCCACCATTATGCAAAGCAGTCCGCTCGAAATCAGCATCTCGCCAACAAGCCCAACGCGCACTTTCTCGACGTTGATCTGCTCGAGCGATTCCTCGAAATCCTCCAGCCTCTGGGAAACAAGCTCGGCCCGGTCATGTTTCAGTTCGAGTATCTCAACCGCAGTAAGATGCCGTCTTTGGAAGCTTTCATTGAAAAGCTCGGCGAGTTCTTCGCCCGAGCTCCGGAGGGATTCGAGTATGCCGTAGAAATCAGAAATCCGAACTATCTCAAGCCGGCCTGGTTCGGCTTTCTAAAAGACGGCGGCATCAATCCCGTTTTGATCGATGGCTACTATATGCCCCCGCTGGCCGAGGTTGCGGACAAGTTCGATACGTCATCGGGCGACGTGTCAATAATCCGGCTGATGGGGACGGACCGACAGAAGATCGAGAAACAAACTGCCGGTCTGTGGGATCGGATCGTTTCAGCCAAAGAGGATTCTCTGGAATCTGTCGCCCGGATTGTCAAGGGAAACATCGAGCGGATACGGCGGACAATAGTGAACGTGAACAACCACTATGAAGGATGCGCGGTCTTGACGATAGACAGACTAATCGACATGCTGGAGAGGCGTCCCAATGAAAGGCAGGAACATCGGAAATGAAGAAATCGCAAACAACAGCAGCACTGCTGATATGCTTAACGGCTGCGGTCATGACTTCCGCGGCACAGAAAGATCCTTCGGATTCGGGAACCACAAGAGTCATATTGCTGGGAACGGGCACTCCGAACCCCGATCCGAACCGCTCGGGGTGTTCGGTCGCAATTGTAGTGGACGACACACCATATATCGTCGATTTCGGGCCTGGCCTGATAAGAAAAGCCGCAGCGCTGTCACCGAGATATGGAGGCAAGGTCAGGGGGCTGGATGTGAAAAGGATAAAGAGGGCCTTTCTCACCCATCTTCATTCGGACCACACAACAGGCTATCCGGATTTGATTCTCACGCCGTGGGTAATGGGAAGGGATGAGCCTCTGGAAGTCTATGGCCCTGAAGGAATTGTGGATATGACGGAGTACATTCTGAAAGCCTACCGGGAGGATATACGATACCGCTTGTACGGGCTGGAACCTGCCAATGATCAGGGATGGCGCGTGAACGCCCACGAGTTAACGGAGGGGGTTATCTATGAGGACACCAATGTTAGGGTGGAAGCGTTTCCGGTCAAGCACGGAAGCTGGCCTAACGCTTTTGGTTTCAGGTTCACCACGCCGGACAGGGTGATTGTGATGTCGGGAGATACGCGTCCTTGCGAGAACATTGTCAAGTACGGCAAAGGTGCGGACATATTGATTCATGAGGTCTATTGCAAGGAAACATTTGACAAAAAGAATGAATTTTGGCGGAACTATCACTCCCAGAATCACACTTCGACTCACGAATTGGGCAAAATTGCTGACAAGATAAAGCCGCAATTGACGATCTTATATCACATTCTCTTGTGGGGCGCCAAGGAGGAGGATTTGCTTGAAGAAATCTCAGAAACATATTCGGGTAAAGTCGTGGTGGGAAGAGATCTCGGTATATATTAGCCGCACAAGATGATGATTAGAAACCCGAAGTAAGGAACCGCAGATGCACAAAAGACGTGAATTCATCAAGCTTGTCGGCGTGGCCGCGGGGGTAGCCTTGTGGAATTTCTGTGGTTTGGCACAAGTGCAGGATGATCGACCCAACATAGTGCTCATCATCGCCGACGACATGGCGTGGGACGACTGCGGGGCGTACGGCCATCCCACCATACGAACTCCCAACATCGACAAGCTTGCCGCAGAGGGCATGCGGTTCACCAACGCTTTTCTCACGGCCAGTTCATGCAGTCCGAGCCGCGCCAGCATTATAACCGGTCGCTACCCGCACAATACGGATGCCGAGCAACTCCACTGGCCGCTCCCGGTCGAGCAGCAAACATTCGTGGAAATCCTGAAAGGGGCAGGCTACTGGACGGCATCGGCCGGCAAGTGGCATCTCGGCGACGCGGTCAGGGATCGTTTCGACTTGGTCCACGAAGCTGATGTCTCGGGTTTTCAGCTTCCGACCGGCAAAGACGGATCGGCGCCGGCAATGATCGCTCGTGAGAAAAGCGGGTGCGAGCGATGGCTCTCAACGCTTCGGAGCCGCCCAAAGGGCAAGCCTTTCTTTCTGTGGCTTGCCGCACTCGATCCACACCGCGATTACGAGAAAGGTATTATCGCGAATCCACATCGACCGGAGGACGTCGTGGTCCCGCCGTATCTGCCGGATGTGCCGGAGGTTCGAAAGGACCTGGCACTATACTACGATGAGATTTCCAGGCTGGACGATTATGTGGGCAAGATCATGGATGAACTCGCCAGACAAGGTGTGGAAGAAAACACATTTCTTCTTTTCTTCAGTGACAATGGCCGGCCCTTCCCGAGAGACAAAACTACGCTTTACGATGGCGGAATCAAGACGCCTTGGTTCGTGCGATGGCCCCGTCGGGTCCCACGGGGGAGTCTCTGCACACAACTGGTCAGTTCGGCGGATATTGCGCGGACGGTCCTCGCGCTGGCGGGTCTTGACGCGCCGTCATGTTTTCAGGGGCGCGACTTCTCGCCACTTTTGACGGACCCGAATCAGAAGATTCGCGACTACGTATACGCCGAGGATCACTGGCACGACTACGAGGACCTGGGCCGGGCCGTGCGTTCGCTGCGCTACAAGTACATTCGCAACGACTATCCCGATCTGCCGGCCACACCTCCTGCGGACGTGGGTCGAAGTCTCACTTTTGCCGCGATGCGCCGCCTACGGACTCAGGGTAAACTCAATGAGAGCCAAATGGCATGTTTTGTCAAGCCTCGCCCGGCCGAGGAACTTTACGACACTGTCGCCGACCCGCACGAGATGAGAAATCTCGCCGATGACCCCCGCTACGCCAGCGTGCTTGCCGAGCATCGACGAGTGTTGAATGCGTGGTCAAAGCGCACAGCCTTCGAAGTCCCCAAGACCAGGACGCCGGACGAATTTGACCGCGAGACCGGAAGGCCGCTGCCCAACAGGATCCGACCGCGGCCATCAAAGAAAGATTTCCAGAAGCTGCTGTCGGGAGATTCGCCCTGAGCGTACGCTCAGGCCTTCCTTATCAGACGCCAGAAGGTCCATCCCAAAAACACAAGAGCCAAGGCGCTGAGCCAGGGCGCCAGCCAATCGGCCCAATCATAGCCTATCCCTTTGGGAGCGTGTTTCAGAATGACCGCCACGCCAGCGATCCCCACGCCAAGGAGACCTTCTCCGCCGACAAGACCCGACCCGAGCAGCACACCTTTTTCCCTGCGAAGCGACGTCTCTTCTTCGTCTGAGGATTTCTTCTCGGCAAAGAACCTGAGGAGCCCGCCGAGAAAAACCGGCACCATCGTGGAAACGGGCAGGTACACACCAACGGCAAAAGGAAGGCTCGGAATCCTCAGAACCTCGCAGGTCAGCGCGATGCCGACACCGATCCCGACGAAAAGCCAGGGCAGGTTCCGCTCCAGCACCCCTTCTATCACGACCTTCATCAGAGTCGCCTGCGGAGCGGGCAGTTCGTCGGTTC
>LJTR01000385.1 GCA_001303465.1 Phycisphaerae bacterium SG8_4 | reverse complement strand
ACAATGACGGGCTCACCCGCCGGGATGTCCCCGCCGACCTCGATATAGGTCGGGATCATCCCAAGCGAACTGCTCTGGCCCGCCAGACCCCTATGCATCTCGGCTTTGAAGACATCGCAAAGCTTGTCCATGTCACAGAGCCAGGAATTGCTTTAGATATTCGCGGCTCTGCACCAATGACTTCTTTCTTACTTTCAGTGAGCCCTCATACGAGCGGTCCTCGACTTCGACACAGGCTGCACCCTTATATCCCACGTCGGTCAGAGCCGAGAAAAACTTGCCCCAGTTCACGTCTCCGAGCCCTGGCAGCTTGGGCCGATGGAACGATAGTGGGGTCGCAAGAATTCCCACGTCGTCCAGCTGGTCGCGCAACACCTTGGCGTCCTTGATATGTACATGGAAGATGCGATCCTTGAACTCGTAGATCGGCTTGATGTAATCCATAAACTGCCATACAAGATGGGAAGGATCGTAGTTCAGACCAAAATTCGCCGACGGAATCTCCTTGAACATCCTTCGCCAGATGGCTGGCGATGACGCCAGGTTCTTGCCGCCGGGCCATTCATCGTTGCTGAAGAACATTGGACAGTTCTCAATGCCGATCTTCACACCTCGCCTCTCGGCGTACTTGACGATGGCCGGCCAGATCTTCTTGAACCGCTTGAAATTGTCTTCAATGCTGCCTCTGTGATCCCTGCCGACAAACGTGTTGACATTCTCAAGGCCCAATTGCTTTGCGGCATCGATAACCTTCTTGAGGTGTGCGATATAGCTGCCGGCGTTATTCTCATCTGCTTCAAGTGGATTGGGATAGTAGCCGAGTCCCGAGATGGTGACGCCATTTTGCTCGAGCAGGCTGTGCATTCCATCTATCTTCTTCTTGGACAAGCCCCCAACGTTGATGTGCGTCACCCCGGCGTAGCGCCTCTCGGCCTTTCCCAGGGGCCAGCACATAATCTCGACACAAGAGTATCCCGTCTGGCCGGCAAAAGCTATCACCTGTTCAAACGTCTGATCCGCCAATATTGCACTTACAAAACCAAGCCTAATCATCTTCGCAACTCCTACTGGTCAAATCTTGACCCATGCTTTGTTTTGATTGCTCTGCATGATCTTTTCACACAGGACAAGCTCGCGCAGCCCGTCCTGGAAGGTCGGGTAAGGGGCCGGGCCTGACTTTTCACCTGACATGTGGCCGTACACTTCCTTGAAAAGTTGCTTGAAACTGTCGGGGAATCCTTCGTTATGGCCTCCGGGATAGTCGATAAGGTCCATACACTCCGGATAAACCAGCGACGGGTCTCTCATCATAATTTCGTTGTTGCCGTCGCGTTTGCCGATCCAGATCTGATTGGGCGCCTCGGACTCCCACGCGACGGCCTGCCTGGAGCCGTCCATCTCGAAATAGAGCCTGTTCTTCCTTCCGGCGGCGACCTGATTGACGGTCATGACACCGCGGCCGTCGTTTTCAAATTTGAACAGTACGGTCGCATAGTCCTCGGTGTTTATGGGCATGTCTTTGTAGTCTTCGGGCTTGAGGACCTTGCCGGCATACGTCTCGACCGGTTTCAACGGTTTCTTCCTGACCTTGTGGAATGTCGCGAAGTCGGCGCAGACCTCAGCGATTTTCAGCCCGGTGACAAACTCGATCAGATCCATCCAGTGGGAACCGATATCGGCAACAGCTCGGGATTGCCCGGACTGATCGGGCTCCAGCCGCCAGTTATAATCGGTGGGATGGAACAACCAGTCCTGCAGATAAGAGCCCTGAACGGCGAAGATCTCGCCGATGTCGCCTTTGTCGACCATCAATCGAAGCTGCCTCATCAGCGGATAGTAGCGGATGTTGAAGTTGACGGCATTTATGACGCCCTTCTTCTGAGCCAGATCAACGAGTTGTTCCGCCTCGGCTACGCTGATCGCAAGAGGCTTTTCGCAAATAACATGCTTGCCGGCTGCCAGGGTCGCCTTGGCCATTTCGTAATGCAGATAGTTGGGCGAGCAGATGTGAACACTCTGAATGCTGCCGTCGGTTAGAAGCTCTCTGTAGTCGCCGTAATGCCTTTCAATTCCAAGCATCGCGGCCTTTGATCTGGCGACGTCATCGGAGCATTCCGCCAGAGCGACAACATCGATATTGCCAAGCCGCCTGAGTGCTTCAATGTGCGCCGGGCCTATGAATCCCGTGCCTATTACACCGACTTTGATTTTTTCCATGTCTCTTATTCCTCTACATCGACAGCATGGGCAATCCGCCTGTGGCGGACCCATCCTACCTTCTTCCGCATTCTATTCCTTCGCCTTATGGCATTGCTCCATAATGGTTTCGGTTCGGGTCGCCCCGAATCTTGTGCAGCCGACCTGACGGACCTTCAACGCCATCTCCAGATCACGCACGCCGCCGGCGGCCTTGACCTGCACCTTCTCGGATACATGCTTGCGCATGAGCTTCAGATCTTCCAGCGTCGCGCCCCCGTCGGCGAAGCCGGTCGAGGTCTTGACGAAATCCACCCCGGCTTCTTCGGCCAGGCGACACGCCGCTTTCTTCTGTTCATCGTTCAGGTAGTAGTTCTCAAAAATGACTTTGACGGCAACGTTGCTGCGGTGGGCCACATCGACAACCGCCTTGATGTCCTTCTTCACATAGTCGTGGTCGCCATCCAGAAGCTTTCCGATATTCAGCACCATATCCAGTTCGAGTGCGCCGTCTGCGATGGCCTGCTCGGCCTCGAAGACCTTCGTCTCGGTCTTGTTGCAGCCGTGCGGAAAGCCGATGACGGTACTAGGTTTGACATCCGAACCTTTCAGCAGTTGCGTAACAAGCGCCAGGTCGGCCGGGCGGCAGCAAACTGTGGCTACCTTGTATTTCTTGGCAACCTCGCAACCTTCCCGGACATCCTTTTCGGTCAGTTCCGGACGAAGCAGCGAGTGGTCGATCATCTGTGCAATATCATGACACGTGCAATCCATAAATGCCTCCTGAACATGAAAGGTCAAATGGCAAAATCAAATATCAAAGTTGCAGGTTCACCGCGTTGCGGTGACGACTTTCTTTTATACCCTTGAAGGGCAGTAAATTCCCGCGAGCAAGATCATAAACTACTATTTTGAAGCTACTTAGCCGCGCAAGAACGCGCATTTTTTAATCGGGAGCACTATACATCATGCACAATCCGGCGGCAAGGAAAAAAGCGACTCATGCGAAGATTTGCATTGGTCGCTTTGATGATTTTAGCGTTCGGATTCTTGCAGGTTGTTTTCTTTTTGGATGTCCCTCCATCATCCCCTATTATCCCATGAGAATACAAATCTCTCTCCCGCTCGCTATCAGCGAGACACCTCTACGGCCGGCGCCTCAGGGTATTGAACAAGCATTTCCAGTAGGTACTCCGGTATGAACGACAACAGGGGCGTGTGCTTAAAGGAATAGTGGACCAGCCACCGGTTCAGGTCCGTCTCATATCGATGAAGGTAAGGGTTGAGCAGGCCTTCCTGAGATGTGTTAACACTGATCACCTGCACTGGTGTCTTACGGTCGAAATCGCAACTCGGGAGCCGAATTGTTTTGGTCTTGCTATGGCGGAAGGTCTTGTAGTGGACTTCCATCTTGTTGAGGTCGTAGACTATCTTCCACTTCGTGGAGTCACCCTGTTTGACGGCTTCCAGAGTCTCAAAAGCGTATTCTATGGCAGGGCCATCAGAGTCGGATCGATATTTCTTGATTCTATCGGCAGTGTAGACAAAGCGATCCAGAGACCGCCATGAGCCACAGGGGATCGTCTTCTCGCCGCCAAATCCCGTGTATTGCTTGAGATAGTTGACCGAATCCTTGTACGTGTCGTTGGTCAGGGCGGTAACCGGCAACGTCTCGTCCACGTGACACACGAACTCGCCGTTGAGAAACTCAAATGTGGCGACATTGCCCTTACGGTCGCAACCAAGAAAATGCAGAGGCATCGGCACAGCGGCCGCAAGTCGGATCTTCTTATCGCTCTCGATGACCTCCTTAATTGTGGCGTGGCTGTCGAGTTGGTACTGAACCCACGCCGTGACTGCGGGGCGGCTGTCCGGATTTGGGTGTCGGGTGCTCGGCAGCATCATGACTTCAAGGACCAGACCGGCTTCGTTCATACCTCCATTTGGCAGTTCCCGGCCGTACTGATTGAAAGTCACGCTGCCGTATTTCGAGATCCACTCAGCAGCCTTGTCGCTCTGATCGAGCAGAAGAGCCCTCTTGGCGACCCCGCTCTTGTTCACAATGACAAGTCCATTATCGAGGTGCCAGTCGTAGTTCTTCCCGAACACAAGGCTCGCGTCATCCTTGAGACAAAACGATGTGCATGCGAGTAGGGCCTGAGTGACGGAGAGAAATATGCAACTGGTGAGGACGAGAACCTTGATAGCTGATCCCTTGCGGACGTGTAGCGGTGACATCCTTCTTCTCCTTCTCTCTTCGATTGCCTCAGACGCAACCGATCGTTCACGGTTGCGTCCCAACCATTACAGGTCGACTGCCCATCACACAACGACCTTGTCGGGCTCATCAATAGAGTCCGGCCGGGCATACGTTACAAGCTTATTCGTTTGTTAAGACTATCAGTTTCAATAGTCTGATCAAGCATTCTCTTGTCTTAGACTGCTTTTTTTGCAGGCGATCGACATATGGCCTGGATATACCCTTCAGGGTAGTAAATTCCTGGTAACCGTTCACAGAAAAGACATGGTTTAGTATGTCATTGCGAGCGCAGCGAAGCAATCTCGACCTTGGCGAGCCTGAGATTGCTTCGTCGCAGGCTCCTCGCAATGACCACGAAACGGGAACTATGTCCCGTGAACGCTTGCAATTCCCGCGAGTAAGATCATAAACTTCTTATTTCAAATTTCAAAGCTATTTGCCCACGAAAACGCGAAATCTCAATCGCGAGCACTATGATTGGTTCCAAAGCTCTCGGACTAATCGGACCGGACGGGATACTTGCCTTATCAGAATAAACTGGTACACTTCGACAAAAATAGATCCCCGAATGGCGTTATTCTCAACGGAGGGCACGCAACATGCGCTGTATTCAGTACCTTACATGTTTGGCCGCAGGATTGATGCTGTTTCCACTATCTGCCGGCCCCTTTCAGATGCAGGACTCCCAAGCGAGGGGCATATATTTTCCACCCCCGGGCCAATCGATTGCCAACCAGGATTGCAGGGAGCCGGAGGCAGTTGGCATGAACCCGGAATTCATCGCCCGGATAAAGGAAAGAATGAAAGGCAATCGATGGGCGTTGTGGCGCCATGGCTACCTCGTCTTCGTCAACGGAGACTTCAACAAGAACACCGAGGTGGCATCGCTACGCAAAACCTGGCATGCTCTGACGGTTGGAGCGGCCATAGGCCAGGACAGGATTCCGTCCGTTCACCAGCAGATCGGCGTCTGGTGCGAAGAACTGACGGGCAAGGATGCCGAAGCCACCTGGTGGCATGTTATAACGCAGACGTCCGGATTCGACTACCCCT
>LJTR01000384.1 GCA_001303465.1 Phycisphaerae bacterium SG8_4 | reverse complement strand
CTGTATGTGCCGCCGGCGACCTCGGTGAAGTTGGCGGTCTCGGGATCGGGGCCGTTGCTGAGAGTCGCGTCGGTGACAAGTTCGGTCGACGCCGGCTGTTTGCAGTTGAGCGTGGTAACCCAGTCTTTGTCGGGTGTGCCTTGAGGGTGGTACGACCTGCCGTTGCGCGTGTCCATCATCCAGAAATAGCCTGTGACCCGGAACTGGTTTTCACGTCCGTTTTCGGGTTCGGAAAACGAATCAGGATCGGCGCTGATCGGAGCATTCTGGCTGAACTGCCAGAGGTTCGCCATGTCCGCCGTCTTGGTCGGATCGCAGGGGCAGTAGAAGGTGTGCTTGTTGCCGCCGGTCGCGATTATGTAATCGGTAGTGGCGTAAGATATGTCCCACATCCAGTTGCCGGCAGCGTTGAGCGGCAGCTTGGCGTCGTTTTCCGAGCCGTACATGGTCAAGCTGACGCCGATCTGTTTGAGGTTGTTCTTGCAGATGACCTTCTTGCCCTGTTCCTTTGCCTTCTGCAGCGCGGGCATGAGTATCGCCATCAACAGGGCAATGACGGCAATCACCACCAGCAACTCGATTAATGTGAATCCTCGCCGCTTGTTCATGGGCTCACACCGCCTTTCCTGTAAGAACCTGCATGCAGACAACATGCAGATATTATACGCATTTCGGACGAGAAGTCAAAGGTCAATCGCTTGCGATGCTGCATATTTCCAGCAGAGCAATTCCGAAAGGTTCGCCCATCGCATGATGTTGGAAGCGACGACTATTTGCGCCAGTCGCATCGCATGGCTCAGCCAGATGTCGAGAAATATGCTTGCGAACCAGCCCAGAAGGGTGTATCCTATATTAGGCTCGGACGTACGGTGATTCGTGGCCCTATAGGGATTTTGGGTGCCATCCGGATATCTTTGGAAACAACAGAGTTCTATAAGAAGAAGCCCTTTGAGCTTTTCACGGAGGAGCATTATGAAAGGCAAACTCATCGTCTTTGCGGTGCTGGCGGTTCTCGCCGTCATAGCGGTCCTTGTGCTGCTGGCGATCTCCGCCAACCACCCGCCGACAGCCGAATCCGGCGAGGTAACGACACAGGAAGATACGCCAACATCAATCGTAATAGCGGGCAGCGATGAAGACGCCGATCAACTGACGTTCAGCGTGATAACAGGTCCGTCGCACGGGCGGCTTAGCGGGACGGCGCCGGAGTTGACCTACAGCCCGCATGCCAACTTTAACGGTTCGGACAGTTTTTCCTTCAAGGTCAATGACGGCGAGGCCGACAGCGAAGTCGCAACTGTCTCGATCAAAGTCTCGCCCGTCAACGATTCGCCCAAGGCAGAAGACGACAGCGTAACGACGCAGGAAGATGCGCCGATAGCGACCGTCAAGGTGCTGGCAAACGACACCGACCTGGACGGTGACAATCTGATGGTGATCAACGCCACCCAAGGGACCAACGGCTCGGTAACCATCGGCTCCGACAGCACGCTTGCTTACACCCCCTACAGAGACTTCAGCGGGACCGACACCTTCACCTACACGCTCAGTGACGGCAACGGCGGAACAGACACGGCAACTGTGAATGTCACAGTCGATCCGGTCAATGATGCGCCTTCGATAACGTCGAAGCCTCCGGAGACAACCAGGGTATGGGCCCCGTACGCTTACGATGTTGAGGCCAAAGACCCTGATCCTGGCGATTCGCTCATCTATTCTCTGACCAAAAAACCCAAAGGCATGACAATAGACCGAGACACGGGATTGATCGAGTGGAAACCGACAAGCGCCCAGGCGGGTGCGTTTGACATAGCGGTTAGGGTCTTTGACAGCAATGCGACCCGGGCCTGGGACACTCAGACATTCACTGTTACGGTGACGTCCCTCAGCTCACCGTTGACAAATACCTTGACCGTGGCAGACTGTTTCGGTCAAAAAGGCTCCGACACATTATCGGCAAAAGACAAGATCAGTGTGGTCGAGACCAGCAACAACAGCAGGATGGAAATAGAGCCTCGCTCGTATACATGCTATAAGTTCGTCGATGCTTCCATCCCGGCAGGTGCTTCGATAGTCTCGATCATTGTCTATATCGAGCACTTCGAAGAAGAGTCGTTTCGCGACGGCAAATTGTATTGGAACGTCGGGACTGGCTGGCCCGAAAAACCGGTGGTCTGGGCGTCAACAACCCCCCCGGTGCGGCGCGGTCAAGACAATGAGGCCAAGGACGCATGGGACGTCACAAGTTCGGTCGATACGCCCCAAAAGGCAAACTCGCTTTGTCTGCAGATCAGCAATGACGACACTGCCAACGGCAAAACACTGGTCGATTTGGTCGGTGCCGTGATCAAGTGGTATTGAAAGCACAACAAGAAATAATTCAAGAACCCCATTTGGCATTGAGCAAAATATCGCGTATGTTTTAGGTAGAGAAAGTGAAAATGCGAGGTAGTCAAGGGGCTGAAGATCCGGCATAGTTTGGACGCCGCTTGGCATCATAATACTCCTTTCTTCAAATGGGGGGCTGGTCACCAGGGTCAGCCCTCAATTTTTTTGCGCCGTCATATCAGTCCATCAATCCAGGTCCCGCATTCCTGGCCCAAATTTCTGCATAGCCGCACAATCGTGTTCTGCGCAGGAACCGTCTTTAAGTGTGGCGAAGTCCCACCATCTTCGCGCAAGAAATCCGAGTGCATTATCGCTCTATCAGGCGTTCACGTCCCAAAACAATTCTGTTATCGACTGCATAGTGACACATGTCACAATAACTTCGCCCAAGCTCCAATGTCGCTGCCAAAAACTCTTGACTTTTCTGGACGAATGCGGTACACTTATGTGTAATTAGTAAGTTCTGGGGCGGTTAATTTGGACTGGGGGGTTCTCATTCTTTCCTCTATTGAGCACCCGGATTTAGCACGGTTGATTGGCCGGCAACGAACCATCTGTTGTGGGTGGTCCACAGACAGACAGTAAGCGAGATAGTGTTTGCCATTACATTTGCGGAGAAGGAAATGATGAAGTTGAAAAATACTTCCGCGACCCTTTTTATTCTAGCGTTGCTTCTGGCTCTGCCCTGCGCTGTTGAGGCTTATCCTCTCGGCACCGTGGAAATTGTTAACACCGGCAATGCCGCAAGCGAGACAATAACCGTCTGGGGCGGCGGACTCCAAGGCGCCGACGTCTACGCAGGCGTCTATACGTTCGACAAGACCGCCGGTACAGGCGAAGGAAAACTCTGGGACAACGGCCTTGTCACCGGATTCTGCACCGAACTCACCGAGACGGTTCCCACGATCACATCGAAGTACAGCGTCATTAAGCTTCAAGACGGCCCCGTGCCAACGAGCTTTCTCGGCGGACCGATGGGCGAAGCCAAAGCCGACTACATCAGCGAGCTGTGGGGGCGGTTTTATAACTCGAGCTGGGCATCAGAAGGCCCGTTCACGTGGAAGCAGAACAGTCAGGCATCGGCCTTTGCCAGTGCGATATGGGAGATAGTCTACGAGGATCTTCCAGCAATCCCGGCCAAGTGGGATGTTACGGTCGACGGCACGGCGGGCAGTGGCGGCTTTGCCAGCAAGTGGGTGGATGCGGACCTCGCCAACAGCTGGCTGCACAAACTGGACGGCACCGGTCCGAAGGCGGATCTGAGAATCTTTTCTTTCAACGGAAGCCAGGATTATATTGCACAGGTGCCTGAGCCGGCAACGATAGCTCTGCTCGGCCTCGGCGGTGCGTTCGGCTTGTTCGGCAGAAGAAGAAACGCTGCTTAAGCGATTTTAGCGAGAGGGAGAAAACAGAGTCGGCGCCGGACAAACTTCAAGTCCGGTTAGCCGTCTCTGTGCGAGAGCCTGAAATTGAGAACTTTCGGAAGGGGATAAAGATAATCATCGTTCATTAAGAAATTGATCAGCAGCACCAGGCGGATCGAAGCGTTGATCGGCAGAAAGGGGGGATACATTGGCCAGGCAACATCATTACTGAATAAGTTCAACAGCTATGATCCGACCAATCGCCAAGACTGTCAGAGTCGCCGCAGGTGGTCTGCGGCGCCGAGTCAATGGCTGCAGGGTCGGAAATGCGGCATGTACATGGAGAGGAAAGATGAAGAAATTAGCAATGATCATTCTTGCATTTGCGCTTTGTGCGGCTGGGCCGGCGCTTGCGACACCGAGCATTGAGTTCAGTCCCGGAGGTAGTACTTCCGGTGGCTGGAACTACGACGGCGTCGGAACGCTCAGTTTCGACCAGTATATAGCGGTCGATTCCGGCATGGCCAGCAATGTCGATGCTTTGGTTGGAGCGTCGGTCTTCGTTCCCACGCTGACAGTGGGCGAGGGGCCGATCGGCAGCTACGAGGTCAAACCGCTGGGCAGTTCCGTGCTCACCGTCAGAAGCGAGGACTATTCGAAGATCTACCTCAAGGCCACGCTCAATCCGGGCAACCTGGTCCCGGTCGGAACGGTCGGCGGTCTCTATACCAGCTTCACGTCAGATTTGACCGACGTGCTGGTAACCGACGAAGGCAAAGCTCTCGGCTCGGCAGTGCTGACCGCGATCGCCAATTCGGGCTTGACGACGCTCGATTTCGAACTCTCGTTGCAGGGCGGAAGCGGAACGAACTATCGCAGCCTAAGCGAGATGCTCGCCGGCGGCTTTACCGGCGGCAACGGTTTCAGCGGCGCCATGACCATCCCGGAGCCGACAACGATCGCTCTGCTGACGTTTGGCTCGCTGGCCCTGTGGAGAAAGCGCAAAGCGTCAAATTGACCCTAACTAGTTACTCGTATTGTCAAGGCTGCGGGCATCACGCTCGCAGCCCTTTACCTCGCACACAGCGAAGCTTACAAGAAGAAAAAGACTCGGAGCTGCGACATGAGTATTCTACGGTTCTTGTGCAAGATGTTTCGTGATCTCTGCCGTTCTAAGGGAACGCTCTCGGAGGGCATCGACTCACACAAATGGGAAAGCAAAGCCGAGATCGCCTCAAGCCTCTCGAGGAGGGTTCGGTAGAGTCCTCGAACCGGAGGATCGTACTGCTCGTCACAGGTCCCAGTCTTTTGAGCTTTTCAGGAACTTGTGCTGTAGGATTACGCCTATCACCATCGGCACTATAAGAACTACGGGCAGGAACCATTTTACATTGAAAACCAGTCTCTGGACGAGCTCTGCCGTTCTCGAATAGTTGTGCAGGACCGCCAGGGATCCCACCACAACCAAGCCGCTGCCCCACATACTCGAAAAGAGTATGACAGCGACTTTAAAAATGATAAAGGATATCATACCGCCGGCAACTACCCCGATAAGGCCACCGGCCCAGATATACTGCTCGGGCAAACCGCAGGCGTACCATATCCCTCCGGTGAGTATCCCGCCGGC
>LJTR01000383.1 GCA_001303465.1 Phycisphaerae bacterium SG8_4 | reverse complement strand
GCAATACGAGATCAAGTGCCTGGTCCGTATAGGCGATAAAGTTAAAGCGGGTCTGACGCCGCTTTTGAAGTACGAAGCCAGAGAAATTAGAGATGCCGAAACGGAAAACTGACACCGCAAAAGGAAGCTTGCTCCGGCGGGTGCGAAGGCAGAGGCTGAAGTATATCTCAATCCTGCCGTCTCTGATTACTATCCTCAACGGTATCTGCGGTTTCACGGCCATAATCCTTGCCAGCAAAGGCGCCGAGCAGGCCCTTTTGGAGCTTCCAACAGATTCACAGAAATCCTACTTTGCGATATCCGGCTACATGATCCTGCTGGCGATGATCGCCGATATGCTCGACGGCCAACTTGCGCGAAAAGTCAAGGGTACCTCTAGTTTTGGCGGCCAGCTTGACAGCCTCTGCGATGTGGTCAGCTTCGGTGCAGCACCCGTATTCTTGATGCTCAAGATTGTCGAATGTAAGCTGGAGTTAGCGAGCTTTGCCGGTGACAATTCTGTTCAGCGTTTTATATGGCTGGCGGCAGCGGCGTACCTGAGCTGTGCGATCATCCGATTGGCACGATTCAATGTCGAAAACGAAGAGGGCGAATCGGCCCATATGAGTTTCATGGGTCTTCCGACGCCGGCCGCTGCGGGCGTAATCGTCAGCCTCGTGATATTCCATCAACTCTACGAGCAGGCGTTGCCGGCGGTCAACGCAGTCATTTATGCCTTGCCTTTCCTGGCTTTGGGTGTCGGCGCGCTGATGGTCAGCAGGCTTCGATATCCGCACGTTCTGAATCAATACTTCAAGGGCAGGAAACCGTTCGGACACTTCATCAGGGTGCTGTTGCTACTGGCTCTTCTGTTCTCTTACCCACAGATTGCGCTGGTGCTGGCCTTCTGCGGTTTTGCCGCGAGCAGTCTTGTGAAATGGATCTATTTCAGAGTGTCCGTTTCGAAGTATCTCGCGATATGGAATCCCAAAGTGGTCCGCAATGAGGACGGCGGCATTCAGTCGGCCCGACATTCGTCTGCGCCCGGCGGCGACAAAGCTCCGGATGAGGTCCATGACGACAGCCCAGGTCGACTCGAACCTGAATAGACTGTGGATCAGGCCCTGCTCGCAGCCGGCTGGGCATCCTGATGTTTGGCGCCCGCTTGATTCATCCTGTAATACTGCTCGACGATACCTATGAGTCTGGTCAGAACCTCTCGACCTTCTGAGCTTGCCTCCAGGCCGACGATCTGCAATCCCAGCGAAGCGCTCTTGCAGTCCGCGGTGGGCAAAATGTTCCTGATCTGTGCGCTAAAGACTATCGGTTTCTCATAGGGCATGGGCGTAAATCGCACGCTGATGAACTGCCCTTTCTTGAAATCCGTCGCCCGTGTCTTGACCTCGTTCGGTACCGCAACCTGCGCGCCGCCGGCGGAGATATCGACGAGGGTGCCGTGGCAGCAATCTTTCATCTCATATGCCGGATCCTGCAGATGGCGATTGTCCCTGAGGTTCCCGCTGCGATGCCACAACAGGGCCTGCACCTTGAGCGATTCCGGTACGTTGACGCGGAAAAAGCTTCTGCGCTGGATCACCTCGATCTTCTCTGGGATGCCCAGAACAATCGTTCCGCCACCCTCTCGTTGTGCCTCGGGGCCGGACGATTGCTCAAGGCCCCTTACAACCGTGTCAAAAACGAACTTGCCGTATCCGTACTTGAACGACAGGCCGACGGGCTGATCCACCCTTATGTTTATAGGACGTTTTCTGCTCGATGAACTGGTGCTTTCGACCTTCAGGTGGCCTTCGACAAGATCGGTCATCAGCACTTTTGCGACGTGCCATTTGTCCTTGGACAAATAGGACATTATTGCCGGCACTTTCTCATCGATCACGATCTGCAAGACCTTCTCTACATCGACTCCATGCGGCGTCATTACATCGTTCATCGTCAACCTCCCCCAGCCTCTCATGCGCAAGGTTTCTTTCATAACGCCGAGAACACCCCGGCACCCACCTTGTTTCTCAGGGAACTCTTTAAATACATATGAATGATTCAGCCATAAGCCAAATGCGTTCCTACGCCAAATCGGCCCGAATCCCTCTCGGCATTAACGCTGCAATCGAAACTGCAAGCTTGCAAACAAAATGCGCATGGATTAGTATTGCCTCGTCCATGAGCGATACCTCCACAATGAGAAAACTTGGGGCTGATAAGATCGCCCTTTTGGGCCTGTTTATGGCGGCTCTGCTGACGGCCCGCTTCGTGGTCGGTTTGAGGTCCGTTCTTGTGCTCTCAGAGCCAATCCTGCTTCGTGGCACGGGTCTATCGGTATCGGTGCCGATTGGAAATGGCTGGCAAAGTGAGGGCAAATGGGGCTATCTCGATGGTGTTCCCGCATTGAGCAGCAGTTTCTTCCTTGCCGGCGACAAGTCAACCGCCTTGGTCATCTGCCAGTATCTGGCAACTGCCGAGACGACAACGGCCCGGATGTGGTTCGAGCGAGAGGCCGAAGAAGCTAACGGCGATATTGCAGAGATAAACGAGAAGCCAACTGACATGCTCATTTTCGAATGGGCGCGCGTGAAAGGACGGGAGGACCCCCTGACCATACTCCTCGGCAGGGCGGACCTTCCAGGTGGCGGGCAACTCGATATCAAGGTATTTGAATCTACAGGCGATTCCAGGCAGGCCGAGCAGGTCTTCAATAGCGTCGTCGAGAACGTGAATCTCGATAGTGGCCGGCGCACGGTCGGTGTGGAAAGAAACTGATTATAAAAGGAATTGCCATGGACTCCGGACGACTGCGTGAGAAGATCATGCGAAAGAAAACTTATCCGGCAACTCGGCAGTCGATGGTGCTGACACTGTGCCTATCGGCTCTTTGTCTGGCAGTATCGGGGTGCATGTCGGACAATGCGGCTCGCAGCCGCCTTGATGACGAGAATTGGGCCGACATGTTGCTCTGGTACCAAAAACCGGCAACCGAATGGACCGAGGCGCTGCCGGTTGGAAACGGGCGACTGGGGGCGATGATCTTCGGCGGCACCGCGCAGGAGCGGCTCCAGTTCAACGACGACACCCTCTGGACGGGCGAGCCTCACGAATATCACCACGACGGAGCCGCTGAGTATCTGCCGACCGTACGCAGGCTGCTCTTCGAGGGCCAGCAGAGACAGGCCGACAGACTCGCCGCCGAGCACATGATGAGCGTTCCGCTGCGACAGGAAAAATATCAGCCGTTCGGCGATTTGTATCTTGACTTCCCGGGCCACGGCGACTGCAGCGATTACCGCCGCCAACTGGACATTGACTCAGGTCTGGCCACAGTCCGCTACCGCGTGGGCGCCGCGACTTTTACCCGTGAGGTCTTCTCCAGCTTCCCGGATCAAGTAATCGTTGTCCGCCTGAGCTGTGATAAGCCCGGACAATTGACATTCACAGCCAAACTGGGCAGCCCGCATCCCGGGACAGAAACGCTCGTTTTAGACGAGAGCCTGGTCTTGCGAGGCCAGCTTCGCGAGTACATGGACAGGCGGTCAAAAAGTAAGAAACCCAGCGTCTTGAAATTCGAGGCCCGGTTGGGCTGGCAGGCTGCCGGCGGGCAAGTCGAAGCATCCGGAGACGGCGTGGATGTAAAAGGCGCCGATTCGGTGACGCTGGTTCTGGCCGCGGCGACGAGCTTCAGGAATTTTAAGGATGTCAGCGGTGATCCCGCCGCTTGCTGTCGGCGCACGCTCGAGGCAGTTGGGAGAAGGAGCTATGAGAGTCTGTGCGAAAGACATATCGCCGACCACCGCAGGTTGTTCCGCAGGATCGCGTTGGAGCTGGGGACAGGCGAGGCTGCGGCCAAGCCCACCGACGAGCGAATCGAGAACTTCACCGAGCAGTATGACCCCGAGCTGACGGAGCTCTATTTCCAGTACGGTCGCTATCTGCTGATAGCGAGCTCGCGCCCCGGTTCGCAGCCGGCGAATCTTCAGGGCATCTGGAACGACAAAATCGACCCGCCCTGGGAGAGCAAGTGGACTACCAACATCAACACCGAGATGAACTACTGGCCCGCTGAAGTAACCGCATTATCGGAGTGTCACGAGCCGCTCTTCGATCTGCTCGATGAGGTCGCGGTCTCCGGGGCCAAAACTGCCAGGGCGCACTACGATTGCCGGGGCTGGGTCCTGCATCACAACACCGATCTCTGGCGAGGCACGGCGCCTATTAACGCCGCCAACCACGGCATCTGGGTCACAGGGGGCGCCTGGCTCTGTCAGCACCTCTGGGAGCACTACGCATTCAACGGCGACAGAGAATTTCTCCGGCGGCGGGCCTATCCTCTATTAAAAGGCGCTGCAACATTCTTCGTCGATTTTCTTATCGAGGACCCGAAGACCGGATGGCTGATAAGCACGCCGTCCAATTCGCCTGAGAACGGCGGTCTTGTCGCTGGCCCTACGATGGACCATCAGATCATCCGCGATTTGTTCACAAACTGTATCAAGGCCTCAGAGGTCCTCAACATCGACAGAGATTTCCGCCAGGAGCTGACCGAGTTGCGGCGCCGAATCGCGCCCAATCAGATCGGTCGGTACGGTCAGCTCCAGGAGTGGCTCGAAGACAAGGACAATCCGAATAACAAGCACCGGCACGTCTCCCATCTTTTTGGCCTGCACCCGGGCAAAGAGATTTCACGCCGCAGAACACCTTATCTTTTCGCTGCGGCACGCAAGTCCTTGGAGATGCGCGGCGACGGCGGAACCGGCTGGTCCATGGCCTGGAAGGTCAATTTTCAGGCGCGCTTCGAGGACGGCGACCATGCATACAAAATGCTCAGCAGCCTGCTGACCCCGCAGCGAATGTATCCCAACATGTTCGATGCGCATCCGCCGTTCCAGATCGATGGCAATTTCGGCGGCACGGCCGGCATCGCGGAGATGCTCTTGCAGAGTCATCTCGACGAGCTTCACCTGCTGCCGGCGCTTCCTTCTGCCTGGCCTGCCGGGTATGTCAAGGGCCTGCGGGCCCGCGGCAGTTTCGACGTGGACATCCACTGGAAGGATGGCAAACTAGTCGAGAGCGTGATCCGTTCGAGGCTCGGCAACAAATGCAGGGTCCGATCGAGCACACCGGTTGCAGTCACCTCCGGAGGCAAGGCCGTTGTAATCAAAAGAACTGAAGATGATGTTGTTGAATTCGACACCAGGGCCAATCGACAATACGTGCTCTTGGCTCAGTGGTAATGCCAATCGCAGCTAACCGAGAGAGCGGAAAATGAACTATGTAAAGGCAGCAGTTGTAGCGGTATTGCTGGTCAGCGGATGCTCAGCGACCGGCGCCCGGTCGCCCGGGCAAAATCTCGCGGGACCGAAGGGCTTGACGTTATGGTATGACGAGCCGGCGCAGCAATG